>SKLO01000618.1 GCA_007123195.1 Verrucomicrobiales bacterium
CCTTCAGCCCTTCAGCCCTTCAGCCCTTCAGCCCTTCAGCCCTTCAGCATTTCAGCTTCTCAGCTTCTCAGCTTTTCCCCATGTCTTCCCCCGCCCTTGATTATCTCAACCAATGCCGCGGCCTGGTCGACGCCGTCGAACGCCAGCTGCCGGCGATCCGGCAGGCGGCCGATTGGTTCGCCGACTCCATCCTCAAGGGCCGCATGGTCCACCTGTTCGGATCCGGCCACAGCCGTATCATGGTCGAGGAGATGTGGCCGCGCTACGGCTCTTTCCCCGGCTTCAACCCACTGGTCGAGTTGTCCCTCACCTATCACAACAACGTCGTCGGCAGCAACGGCCAGCGCCAGGCGATGTTCCTCGAGAACGTTCCCGGACTGGCCGCGCGCGTGCTGCGCAATTTCGACCTGTCGACCGACGACTGCGCGCTGGTGATCTCGTCGAGCGGCTGCAATGTGGTGCCGGTCGAGATCGCCGCCGGGTTCCGCAGCCGCGGCGTGCGCACCGTCGCGCTCGTCAGCCTGGAACATTGCCAGGCCAGCGGCAGCCGTCTGGAGGACGGCAGCAAGCTCACCGACCACGCCGACCTGGTGCTGGACACCGGCGCGCCGGCCGGCGATGCCATGGTCAGGGTCGACGGACTCGACACACCGGTGGCACCAGGCTCCACCGTCGGCGGCTGCCTGGTGATCAATGCCGTCAAGGCCGAGACCGCCGCCCGCCTGACCGCCGCCGGCCACCCGCCCAAGGTGCTCACCGCCGCGGTCAATGTCGGCGCCGAGCGCGCGACCGAGTTGTTCGAGTCCGCCTACGACGAGCACGCCCGACGCCTGGCCCGGCTCTACGCCGGCGCCGGCACCGGCGCCTGACCTTCACAACCCACTCAACCCCGGCCGCGACCCGCGGCCGCCATCAACCAGCATGAATGCCCACCCCCTGAGAACGTCCGTCATCGGCAGCTACCCCTTCCCGGGCTGGCTCGAATTCAGTTCCGCCCACCTCGGCGAATTCGGCACCGCCGACATCGCCGAAATGCAGGACGACGCCGTCGCGGTCGCGGTCCACGACCAGGCCGCCGCCGGCCTCGATGTGATCACCGACGGCGAGCAGACCCGGTTTGATTTCAACCTGTCGTTCTACGGTTATCTTGAAGGGATCGAACTGGAATCGGCGTCGCCACGAAGGTTCGGTCCCCCGGCGCACGACCAGCGCGGGCGCCATGCAGTGACCGGCGAACTGGCGGCCCCGCGCGGGCTCGGCGCGGTCGAGGAGTTCAAGCGCCTGCAGCGCATTGCCGCGGTGACCACCGGCGGCGACGGCGCCCCGACGCTGAAAGCCAGTGTGCCGGGACCCTACACCCTCAGCGGCCGGCTGCTGCCCAACAGCCGCTACCCGGACCGCTGGTCGCTGACCCAGGCGTTGCTGCCGATCGTGCGCCGCGAACTCGAGGAACTGGTCAACGCCGGCTGCCGCGAGATCAGCGTCGACGAACCGTCGATGAGCTGTTACGCGTTCCGCGAGGATCCGCGCCGGTTTGTCGACATCTTCAACCGCACCGTCGAACCGGTGGTCGGCCGCACCCGGTTGTGCACCCACCTTTGTTTCGGCAACTTCAAGGGCCACGCCGTCGGCTACCGTCGCATCGCGCCGATGTTCCCCGCGTTCCTCGACTTTCATTGCGACGAGATGCACGTCGAGATGGCCAGCCGCGAGTTCGCCGAGATCGAGCTGATCGCCGACATCGCGAAAAAGTTCGATGTCGCGGTCGGCATCGTCGACGTCAAGAGCTACTACATCGAAAGCGTCGAGGACATCGTCGAGCGGGTGAAGCTCTGCCTCAGGCACGCCCCGGCGGAACGGCTGGTGTTCGCGCCCGACTGCGGCCTCAGTCAGACCGCGCGCTGGGCCGCCAAACAGAAACTCGCCCACATGGTCGAGGGCGTGAAACGCGTGCGCCAGGAGCTGCCCGGCTCATGATCGCCGCGGTTCAAAAGGACGACGCCCTGCTGCGCGACATCCGCGAGTCCGGACGGCGCGCGCCGGAGCAGCTGCACGCCTGGTGGCTGGGCCAGAGCGGATTCCTGTTGGCGCACGAAGGCTGCCACGTGCTGGTCGACCCCTACCTGTCGGATTCCCTCACCAGCAAGTATGCCGCCACCGACAAGCCGCACGTGCGCATGAGCGAGCGCGTGATCGATCCCTCGCGACTCGACTTCATCGATGTGGTCACATCCAGTCATCATCACACCGACCACCTCGACGGCGATACGCTGCGGCCGTTGTTCGAGGTCAACCCCGGGCTGCGCATGGTGCTGCCGCGCGCCTGGCGCGAACTCGCGGCCGAGCGCGCTGGCGTCGAGCCCGGCGACGGCTTCCGCCTGACAGGCGTCACCGCCGGCGACAGCGTCAGCATCGGCGGCGCCGCCTTCCACGCCGTGACCGCCGCGCACAACGAGGTCAGCCACGACGCCGCGGGCAACTACCAGTTCCTCGGCTACGTGATCCGGCTCGGCCCCCACACCGTGTATCACAGCGGCGACACGCTGCTGCACGAGGGACTGGTCGGCCAGATCGGCGCCCACGGCCGCATCGACCTGGCGATCCTGCCGATCAACGGCAACCGGCCCGAGCGCCGGGTCGCCGGCAACCTCGACGCCGCCGAGGCCGCGCGCCTGGCGCGCGACATCGGCGCCCGGCTGGCCGTGCCCTGTCACTACCACATGTTCGGGTTCAACACCGCCGACCCGGCCGGATTCGAACGCGAATGCGGGGCGCTCGGGCAGCCGTGTTTCGTGCCCGGTCACGGCGGGCGGCTCAGCATCGGCTGAGCGCTTGCGGTTGCGCCGGACACGTGTCTGCCAACACCTCATCCATCGCCCGCTCCAACGCCTTGAACATGTGGTCGATCTCACCCTCACTGACACACAAGGGCGGCAGCAGCACGATGTCATTGCCGATCGCGCGCGTCAGCAGCCCGTGGCGCCGCGCCGCCAGACAGACCCGCGCGCCCATCTGCTGCTCCCACGGCCACGGCTCGCGCGGCCGGCGGCGGCGGCAGATCTCCACCGCGGCGATCATGCCGCACTGGCGAACCTCAGCCACCCGCGGATGATCCTCCAGCCGTCGCAACCGCTCGCTCATGCGGTCGATCTTGGCCGGCAACCACTCCAGCGTCCGCTCCTCCTCGAACACCTCGAGATTCGCCAGCGCCGCCGCACAACCGAGCGCATTGCCGCAGTAGCTGTGCCCATAATAGAAGGTCTTCATCTCGGCCACATCGCCCAGGAAAGCCTCGAACACGGTCTCGGTCGTCAGCGTCGCCGCAAGCGGCATGTAGCCTCCGGTCAGGCCTTTCGCCAAGGCGATGAAGTCCGGCACCACCCCCTCGTGCTCGCAGGCGAACATCCTTCCGGTGCGGCCGAATCCGGTCATCACCTCGTCGAGGATCAGCAGCACCCCATGATCACGACACCAGTCCGACAATTCCCGCAACATCCCGGCCGGCCACGGCCGCATCCCGGCCGGCCCCTGCACCAACGGCTCGATCACTGCCGCCGCCAGCTCGCCCACCACCTGGTCCGGCAGCGACCGCACCTGGTCCATGCCGCCCACGCGTTCGACCGCGAACCCGAATCGCGCGGCCGGACCGCGGAACGCGCCGATCCCGCCCAGGCTGGCCGCTCCAAGCGTGTCGCCGTGATACCCGCGCTCGAACACCAGCAAACGCTGGCGTGATTCCGCGCCGGTTTGTTGGCAATACTGCAACGCCATGCGCACCGCCGCCTCGATCGCGGTCGACCCGTCGTCGCTGTAAAACACCCGCGTCAGCGTGTCCGGCGGGAACAAGGCCACCAACCGCTGTGCCAGCCGGATCGCTGGTTCGTTGCTGGTGCCCAGGAATGAAACGTGGCTGACCAGGCGCAACTGGGCTTCAATCGCGGCGTTGATCCGGGGATGATTGTGACCGTGGATGTTGGTCCAGATCGAGGCGTTGCCGTCGAGGTAGCGGCGCCCCTGTTGGTCCCACAACCAGGCGCCTTCACCGCGCACCAGCACCACCGGCTCATGCCCGTCGACGCACCAGTCGCGCATCGGCGTGAACGGATGCCACAGATGCCGCTTGTCCGCCGCCGCCAGCGCCGGCCCATGGGCCGCCGCCAGCCGTGGCTCCGGTCCGCTCGCCACGCCCTCCGGTTCGCCACCGCCGTTCTCAGCTGCCTTGCCTCCCTGTGTCATCGACTCCATGTTGCTTCTTCGATTGGCCCCGGGACTCTCGGGGGAATCACCGCCCATCTTGCCTGCGCGCCGATGGAAAGGCAACCCGGACCCCGCACGTTACACTCACCATGTCCCGCCCCGACAGCCCCGGTTCCCCAACGATCATTCGAACCGCCGCGCGCACCTCGCGTCGCCGCCGCAGCCACCGCTCCCTGACGGGCCTGCTGCTTGCGGCCGCGCTGATGGCGGCCGCCCTCGCCCCGTCGAAAGGCACCGCCGCGTGGCCGAACTGGCGCGGTCCGTCCCACGACGGCATCGCCGATGAAACCCTGCCCGAAGGACGACTCCAGCTGGAGGTCGCCTGGCGCGCCGAAGCCGGGATCGGTTTCTCCTCGTTCGCCATCGTCGGCGACCGCGTGCTGACCATGGGCAACGTCGACAACATTGACCAGGTCAGCTGTTGGCGGCTGAACGACGGTGAACTGTTGTGGCGGCATGAATACGCCTGCGACCTCGACCCCCTCTACTACGAGGGCGGACCGGGTGCCACGCCCACGGTGCATGAGGGCGTGGTCTACACCCTCAGCAAGAAGGGCCACGTCCACGCCTTGCGGCTGGATGACGGCAGGGTGGTGTGGCAGCGCGACCTGCTGGCCGATCACGGGCTTGAGTTGCCGGAGTGGAGCTTTGCCGGCTCGCCGGCCATCGACCACGACCAATTGCTGCTCAATGTCGGATCCCACGGAGTCGCGCTCGACCTCGCCGGCGGCGCCACCCGCTGGGTCAGCGGCACCGACACCAGCGGCTACGCCACCCCCGTGCGCTGGCAGCCCGGCACCGGGGCCGACCAGCCACCGCTGTGGTTGATGTTCGGTGCCCAGGCCCTGCATGCGATCGATCGCACCGGCGCGGCGAAGTGGTCGCTCGAATGGCCCAGCTCACGCGGTGTCAACGCCGCTGATCCGATGGTGCATGGCGATCAGGTCCTGGTCGCCTCCAGTTCCGGCGCCGCCCTGCTTGAATGGGATCCGGCCGCCGGCAACGTCATCGAGCGCTGGCGCCATCGCGACCTGCGCAGTTACTTCAATCCCGGCGTGCTGCTCGACGGCCATGTCTACGCGATCGACGGCACCACCCACAACCCCACCAACCTCATCTGCCTGCGCTGGGACGACGGCGAAGTGGTGTGGCAGGAGCGGGGCTTTGGCAGCGGCGGCCTCATCCTCGCCGGCGACGTGCTGGTCATCTGCGACCGCGGCGAGTTGATCCTGGTCAGGGCCACGCCGGAAGGCTACGAGGAGCTGGTCCGCAAACAGGTGCTGGGCGGCAAATGCTGGACCGCCCCCGCTTTGGCCGACGGCCACATCCTCGCCCGCAACGCCGCCGGCGACGTGGTCGCCGTGCGGGTCATCGCCCTTCCCTGACCAGAAGGGCAGGCAGACATTGACCATCCGCATCCCATCCGCCATGATCCGTTGTCATGAATTCTTGGAATGAGCCCTCCGTTCAGGAAAAAAACGCGTTCTACCAGTCCATGCACCCCAGGTGGAAGGAAGTGATGACCCTGCTGGCCGCGGACCGGCCGCCTGAGTGGGAGGGGTTCCGCTTCGAGGCCAAGGTCGAGCGCGACCCGGGCTCGACCCGGTTCAGCCTGCTCACCACGTTCACCGACCGGGTCAGCAACCGCTCGCGCGGCCGCACCCCCCCGCACATTCTGGAAATGGTGGCCAGGTTGCAGGCCGACTACGCCAACTTCTGGTCGCCGATGGCTTGGTCACTGGTCAGGATCGAGCAGATCTGGAACCGCGACACCAAGTCCTGGAGCTACGAGACCAACTGGGAATATTGACCGCCCGACCTGCCCGCCGGGCATCCCGGGTGGTTTCGTTTTCCCTTGGATCACGCCATCGCCCCGGCCCCGGAATCCGTCCGCGGCCGCGAAGCCAGCCACAACTCCAACAGCAACAGCCCCAGCACGGCCATCAGCAACCAGCGCCACAACTGCTGGCGCTGCTCGATCACCTCCCCGGGCAGGGCGACCTCAGCGGCTCCACCACCGCCCGCGTCCGGGGCCGCGGCGGCCGCCCGATCCGAGGCCACCGGCAAGCCAAGATCCTGCAACTCGCCGCGGCTCAAGGCCCGCAATTCGCTCTCGCGCGGCGCGACGTTGACCGCCACCACCGTTTCACCGCTCGATCCCGGTGCCCGCCAGCCGTAGTGACCGGGCACCGCCAGCACCAGTTCCATCCTCCGATCGGGGTCATCGGCCAGCTCGACCAGCGCTCCGTCCGGGGTGCGCCAGAGTCCCGGCCACGGCGCCGGCTGGCCGGCCAGGAGCATCGGGTCGGCGTCCTCCCGGTTGCCGCTCAACAACATGCCATGCAGCAGCGGCAGGAACTTGCTGGCCACCCCGAGTTGACTGTCGTCCGGGATCCAGCCGGATCCCAGCAGGAACCAACGACCATCCCCCGCCCCCACCTCGGCCAGCGCCGGCTGGCCGGAATCGAAGCTCGCCAGGACCTGCGCGCCTTCCGGCAGCGGCAGCGTGCGGTGCTGCCAGAAACGAATCTTTGAGAAGTCGTTGGCCCCGGCCACCGCGAACGGCCGCAACACCGGGTGCTGCCAGGCTTGGTCGACCCACAACCGGCCGCGCGCCATGGCCTCGGCTTGAATCAGCTCGCCGGCCTCCGCCGCCAGCACCACCGCCCAGCCGGCCGCCTCGCCCGCCCCCGGCACCCCGATCACCGTGCCGCCGGCCTCGACGTAGTCTGCCAGCCAGCGGCCGGCCTCCAACGACAGGGAACCCACCACCACCACCGCGTCGGTCCCCGCCGGCACCGGTCCGTCGGCCGGCCAGCGACCAAGCAACCAGCTGATGCGGGCGGAATCCAGCAACGCCTGGCGCAGGAAAAAGCCGCTGTCGATCGCTCCCTCCCCGTCGTCAACCCCGGCCGCATCGCTCCACCACAACACCTGCAAGGTGCGCGGCGCCCGATCCGCCACAAACAGGCGCTGGTCAAAGCCCGGCCGGTCGCTGGCCTCGATGCCCGACCGACCGTCGTCGATCCACAACTCCGCCGGACCGGTCGCGCCCCCGGCCCGCGGCGGCGCATACAGCACCCGGCTGGCTCCCGCCGCCAGAGTGTGAACCACCGCGTGAGGCTCCTCGCCATGCCAATACAGCCGGGCGACCATCGGTGGCTCGTCTCCGTCGGCGGTCGGTGACGCGGTCAAGCGCACCATCGGCGCCGCGGTTTCCCGGTCCGGATCGCCCAGTTCATCCTCCATCAGTTCCGGCACCCCGTGCAGCGACACCCGCCGCGCGTCGCCCTCGCCCGGTGCCACCGCCACCACGCTCAAGGCCACCTCCACCGGCCACGACCATTGCCCCAGCAGTTCCCAGTCCTCCCCCTCCTGCAGGTCGCTGACCAGCACCACCTCGGCCGCCGGACCCGGATCAACGGCCGGTCCGGCCGCCGATTGGTCGGTCACGCCGATGCCCCGCCCCGCTTCCAGCGTCTCCACCGTCTGCCGCAACGCCGCCACTAGACCCGCGCCACCCCAACCGGGCTGAAGCTGGTGCAACAGTGCCGCCCAGTCGGCGGGCGGCGCCGCGGTCGAACCCCCGGCGCGGTCCCCCGCCAGGTCCGGCGCCGCCGGCTGGTGCAGCCATTCGACCCCGGGACCGCGACCGTAAAGACCGAACCACACCTGGTTGCCGCCGTTGCCATCGGCGCGGTCCAACGCCTGTCTGGCCTTGACCACCGCGCGCGGCCACAGGTCATCGCGCTGCATCGAAGCGCTCGCGTCCAGCAGCACCGCCACCCGGCGGCCCTCCCCCGCATCCCCCGCCAGTGAGTCGACGCCCTGCAGCCACGGCCGGGCAAACAGCAGCGCCAGCAACACCAGTGCCAGGCACCGGACCAGCAACAACAGCCAGTCCTGCGGCCGCCGCCGCCGCTGCAGCGGTTCCTTCTGCGGCTGCAGGAACATCAGCGAGGGAAACGCCTGCTCCCGCCGCGGCCGGCGACTGCGCAAGTGAAACCAGATCGGCGCCGCCACCGCGGCGGCGGCCAGCAGATACAGCGGAAACAAAAAGCTCATCCCAATCGACCAACGGCGCAGGCATCATACCAAACTGCCCGCCTGATGGACAACCCCGCGTTCACCGGCGCGATGCGAAAAACCCTCAGCCCGCGAACGCCCGGGCCGGCACCCCCTTGACCCCGGGCCGCACCACGAACACCCGCCCGGCCAGCTCCTCCTCCACCGACTTGTGAAGGCCGGTGGTGATGTAGAGGTCGCCAAGGTCGTCGCCGCCAAAGGCGCAAGCGGTGGTCTCGAGCGCGGGCACCTTGATCTCCGCTCGCTGTTGCCCGTCGGCCGGATCGTAACAACGCACGCAGCCTCCGTGACAAAACGCGATCCACAGCTGATCGTTCTCGTCGATCGCCATGCCGTCGGGCGAGGCGTCGAGGTCGGAGGTGTCGATCACCGCCACCGGATTGGTGACCCCGCCCGACTCGCGATCGTAGTCGAACCGCAGCACCTGTTTGGTCGGCGTGTCGATGTAGAACATCGACCGCGCATCACCGGACCAGGCGATGCCGTTGGAGTTGGTCACCGGTCCGTAGGCATCGCGCACCCGCAGGTCGGGCTCGAGGCAGTAGAGCCGGGCGCTGCCGGTCTTCTTGACCAGGCTGATGGTGCCCGCCCAGAAACGCCCGGCAGGATCGCACTTGCCATCATTGAACCGGTTGTCAGGCAGGTCGGGCTCAGGGTCGGCGATCGGGGTCTTCAAACCGGTGGCCGGATCAAAAAACGAGAACCCGTGGTCGCCGGCGATCACCAGGCCACCCGACTGCCGCGGCACCACCGCTCCAACGCGTTCGCCGACGTCCCAGCGCTGATGGCGCAACACCACCCCGTCGGAGTTGCGATGCAGGCAGGCCACCGCCTTGCCCTCGATGTCGACATACCAAAGACGACCGTCGTGCCAGATCGGACCCTCGCCCCAGCGCGAGACGACATCATCGACGGGGATCGGTTCGGGAATGTGCTGTTCCATGGCAGGCACCGTTGCGCCGAACCGCCCCCCCTGCCAGTGCAAAGCCCGGAAAATCCCGCTGGCTGAACCCCGGGGCGACCATCGGGGTCCGCCCGCGCTCCCCCGCGGTCAACGGTCACACCGCCCTTACGGCGAACCGGGGCGGTCCGGGGCTGAGGCGGCCGACTCCGGTTCGGCATCGCTCGTCAACGGCATCGCCTTGACCAGGATCCGCCGACCGGCAGGCAGGTATTCCGCCGCCAGTTCGCTGATCTCGTCGGGCGTGATCGACTCCAGATCCTCAATCATGCCGCGAGCCCAGTCGAGCCGCTGCGGATGCTGCTGCGAGGTCCGCAGCACCGAGTTGAGCCAGTAGCGGTTGTCCCGGCGCAACTGCCGCACCTGGGTCATCATCGGTTCCATCGCGCGCTGGAACTCGTCCTCATCGACGCCCTCCTGCGCCAATTCGTCGGCGATTTTCTCCATCACCTCCGCCACCCGCACCGCCTGCTCCGGCGCCACGATGGTCACCGCCACCAGGTGGCCGTAGCCCTCGAACGCGTCGCTGGCAGTGTGATAGGCCGCCGGACTGTAGGCGTCGCCCAGTTCCTCGCGCACCACCCGGCGGATGCGGTCGCTCAGCACCTCACCCACCACGTTGAGCCGCCGGGTCCGCTCGATGTCCCACATGTCCCCGGTCGGCCAATAGATCGCCACCACCGAGCGCGGCACCGAGGTCTCATACTCGAACACCCCGGTGCTGCCGCCCTCTGGCTGCGCCAACCGCTCGGCCCCCTCGGGCCAGGTCTTGGCCGGCGCCCGCTCCGGCAGCGCACCGAAGGTGGCGGCCACCTGAGCGATCACCTGATCGACATCGATGTCGCCGATGATCGACACCTCGACATAGCCCTCGGCCAGCGGTTGGGCCAGAAGTCCGCGCACGTCGTCCATGGTCAGCTCCGAGATGATTTCACGCGGTCCGAAGCCGAACCGCGGGTCGTTGCCGCGCAGAAACTGGCCGACCTGTTCCTGGAACACGCCTTCAGCGGTGTTCTCAAGCTGGTTGTAGATGGCGTCAACCTGCTCGCGGAACAGTCGCTCGCCCTCGCTGCGGTAGCCCGGCGCGGTGACGTAGGCCGCCAGCAATTGCAGCTGCAGCAACAGGTCGTCGGCCGTCGTGCGCCCGGCCAGAGTCAGGGCGTCGTCGCCCAGACTGATGTCCAGACCCACCGTGTGGCCCGCCAGCAACCCCTGTAGTTCGTCGCGGCTGTGGGCCTCCAGCCCGCCCAGCTCGAAGGTGTGCTGGGCAAACGCCACCAGCCCGGGCCGGTCCAGCGGCGCGCCGAGCCGACCGGCGCCGACGTTGACCAGCACCCGGGCCGAGTTCTCCTCGTATTCCGTGCGCCGCACGTTCAGCCTGACATGATTCTCAAACCGGACCTGGGTGATGTCGAGGTCGTCGTGGTCGACGCGCTCGACGATCTGCCCGGCGAGGCCGAAATCGGTGTAGGCGAACGCCTCCCCGACCGCGTCCTCCGGCTCCTCGACCGCGACTTCCCTGCTGTCTTTCCAGGCCCCGGCGATTTCGTCGGCGGGATTCTCCAACTCCAGGTTGCCGCCGATGAACAGGGACACGTCGGCGGTGTCCCAGTCGGCCCTGAACGCCGCCAGCACCTGTTCCGCGGTCACCTGCTCCAGCGCCGCCTCGGCCAGCTCGAAGTCGGCCTGCGGATGGGTCCACACCTGCTGGCGGGCGAACACCTGGCCAAGCTGGTTGGCCAGCTCGATCGACCGCCGGGTGCCGGCCTGCTCGGCCCGGTTGCGATACTCGCGCCGGCTGTTGGCCACCGCCTCGCGCAACTCACTGTCGGTGAAGCCGTGCTCCAGCACGCGCCGGACCTCGGTTTCAGCCAGCGCCACCGCCTCGCGCCAGCGCTCGGGCCGCGCGTTCAAGCTGATGCCGGCGTTGCGGACAAAGCCGAGATACTCGTAATGATAGGCCTGCGCCCCGGTGATCGGCGAGTCCTCGCTCTGCACGATGCGGCTGAAGCGCCGGTTCAACATGCGGTCGGCCAGTGCCCTCACCAGGTCGGCCTGACGGTTGGCGGCAGTGTCAGGCAGGTCGCGGGCCGGGGTCAGCACCTCGGCACTGATCTCCAGCTGCGCCATCTCCGGCTCGGTGTGCAGGTGCGCCACCAGCCCGCGCCCGGTGGTGACCTCGCCCATGTCGGGATCGGGCTGGCGCTCGCGCTCCGGCAAGGCACCGAACTTCTCCACCACCATCGCCTCAAGTTCGCCCGGATCGATGTTGCCCACCGCGATCAGCAGCATGCGGTCGGGCGTGTACCAGCGCAGGAAGAAATCAATGAAGGTCTGCCGGTCGGCGTTGCGGATCACTTCCTCGGTGCCGATCGGCATGCGCTGGCTCAACAAGGCGTCGGGCAGGGCGAAGCGGAAGCCCTCGACCATGGTGCGGTATTGCACCGAGTCGCGCGACAACTTCTCGGCCAGGATCACTCCCCTTTCCTTCTCAATCTCGTGCCCCAGCAGCAGCATGCGCCCGGCGTAGTCGCTGAACAACAACAAGCCCTCCTCCAGCAGCTCGGTCGAGCCGTCCGGCAACTCCAGCTTGTAGACCGTCTCCTTGAATGAGGTGTGCGCGTTGGTGTCGGCGCCGAACGCCATGCCCAGGCGCTGGAAATACTCGACCATCTCGCCCGGCTTGAAGTGCTTGGTGCCGTTGAACGCCATGTGCTCGAGAAAGTGCGCCAGTCCCTGCTCATGGTCCTCCTCCATCAGCGAGCCGGCATCGACGAACAACCGCAGGCTGACGCGGTCGGGCGGCTCGTTGTTGGGCATCAAGGCGTAGCGGAA
>SKLO01000497.1 GCA_007123195.1 Verrucomicrobiales bacterium
GACGACCTCGGGTCGGTGGCCAACTCAGATCCGTTCGGGTTCACGCCGAACGGCGAGCACGTGATCCGGGTGCGGTTGGAGGGGCTCAAGCCGGGCACGCGTTACAGCTACCGGGTGTCGACCCACGGGGTGGACGCCGACCTGCGCGAGCGCGAGCATCAAACCGGGATCCGCCATTTCACGACCCTGTCGCCCGATCGGCAGCGGACGGATTTTGCGGTTTGGAACGACACCCATGACCGGGGCGAAACCATCCGCGCCCTGCACGCGCTGACGCACGAGGAGGCGGCCGACTTCATGGTGTGGAACGGCGACATCTCCAACGACGTTCACCGGCGCGAGCAGATAGTCCCGCTTTACCTTGCGCCGGCCGAGGGGCTGGATTTCTCGGACGACCTGCCGTGTTGCTACACCCGCGGCAACCATGACGTGCGGGGCATTCGCGCGAGCATGATCGACCATTACGTCGACACGCCGACCGGTCGTCCCTACTACTCGATGCGGGTCGGACCGCTGGCGGCGGTGATGCTCGACACCGGCGAGGACAAGGCCGACGATCACCCTTCGTTCCGCGGAATGGCCTCGTTTGAGGCGCTGCGGCGCGAGCAGGCCGAATGGCTGGCGGAGGAACTCAGGAAGCCGCACATGGCCGGCGCGCCCTACCGGGTGGTGTTCTGCCACATCCCGCTGCGCGGTCGCGATGACAACGAGACCTACGAGGCCGGCCGGCACGGTTACGATTGGGTGAGCGTGCGCAGCCGGGTGCTGTGGCACGACGCGCTGGCGCAGTGGGGTGCTCAGGTGGTTGTGTCAGGACACATGCACCGGTTCGACTATCTGGAGGCGGACGGAGACTTCCCCTATGCGCAGCTGATCGGGGGCGGTCCGCAGCTTGAACGGGCGCTGTTGATCCGCGGCGATGCCGACGCTCAACGGTTGCGGTTCCGCACGATCAACCTGGACCGGGAGGTCGTGCACGAGGTGGAGTTTCCGCCGCTGGCGTGAGCGCCGCTCCGTCGGGCGGGGGAATTCCGACACCGTCCACTGCCTCCGAACCACCCGCAACCCCTCGCCTGCCGCTTGCGTGCCGCTTGCGTGCCGGAGGGGCGACGTCCTCGTCGCCCGTGAATGGCCGGTGGATGGAAGGCCCATGGGGGGATCGCGAGCTTCCCCAAGCGCGAAGCGCCCCGCCATGGTCGCTCCAGCCTCTCTCCCGAGTGGCAGCCGGGGCCGGGGAATAATTCCCGGACGTTGGCGCTCAGGACCTGGGAACGATGCGCCCGATCCTGCCATCGAGGCAGCGGCGGATCGTTCACCGAGGAACCACCACAAAAACAACACCAACAGCGAACCATGAAATCAACCATCCCCATCGTGTGCGCCCTTGGCGCCATTGCACTTGCCTCCACCTCCGCGATCGCGGGCCCGGTCGCGCCGCCGCCCGGGCAGGCGGTCAGCCATCATCAACATGGCCTCGGCCACGGTGCGCTGTTCCGCGACCAGGAGTTTTCGCTGGCCGGCTTTGCCCTGCTGACCGCGTCCGACTTGTCGGCGCTGGACTCCAGTTGGGGCGGCGGCGTGGAACTGAGCTACTTCTTCGATCGCCACGTCGGCCTTGCGGTCGAAGGCTGGTTGCTGGATTCCAGCGACGCGGTGGCCACCGGTCCGGTGGACCTGTCGGCTACGCTGGGTGCCATCAATGCCAGCCTCGTGGTGCGCATGCCGGTCGAGGAAGCCCGGCTGGCACCCTATGTGTTCGGCGGCGGCGGCTGGCTGTTCAACGGCAGCGACAGCTTCCAGCTGCATGTCGGCGGCGGGCTGGAATACCGGCTGACCGAGAACTTCGGTGTGTTCGGTGACGGGCGATTTGTCTGGCTGGACGAGTTCAGTGACAATTACGGCCTGTTCCGTGCCGGCTTCAGGGTGACCTTCTGAGCCGCCATGGCCCAAGGGCCCGACCAGCCCCCGGCCTCCGGGCCGGGGGCTTTTTCGTGCAAGCGCCGGATCGCCGCCTGTTGCCAAGCCTGACATGGCCGCCACGGGCCGTGCGCGTGCTGCTGCCAGAACAAGCGTTTCGGTGTCATCAGGTGGCGCGGCGGGCGGTTTTCGCTTGCCCCCGGCGGCGGAAGGATGCCATGGTTGGCGTCGTCCGGGAATCAAACCGGCAGCCGACAGGTTACGGAAATCGAGCCAAGAAAACCCCACATGAACACCAGCAGACGAAAATTCCTCAAGTCGATGAGCCTCGGCGGCGCGGCCGCCTTGGGCGGAATCCCGGTCCTGAAGGCAGCCGCTCCGGCCGGCAACCAACTGGTGCTCGACCCGTATGCGGGGGTCGACTGGCAGGCGTGGCGGCGCCTGCGGGCGCAATTGCACATGCACACGCTGCAAAGCGACGGCCACCACATGTTGTCCGAGGTGGTCGAGGCCTACACGGCGGCCGACTACGATGTGCTGTCGATCACCGACCATGATTTCATGGAGCCGAATGTCCACGTGCGCAGCGGGCGGATCAGCGAGGACGATGCGAGTCCTTACCCGCGTGAGCCGCGCCCCGGCAACTACCCTGCCAACACCACCTGGCCGTGGACCGACTACGGGGCGAAGTCTCCCGAGGACTACGGATTGATCGGCATCGAGGCCAACGAGCTGACCTACCGGCACCACACCAACAGCTACTACTGCGGGGTCGGGTTCTCACCCTCGAACCATGACCAGTCGCTGGACGATGCCGAGTGGAACGACATGGAGATCGAGGAGATCCGCAAGGCCGGCGGCCTGGCCATGCTGCTGCACCCGGGCTGGGCCAGGGAGAGCCATCGCAAGCCGGTCGACTGGTATGTCGACCGCTTCCGCAATCACGCGCCCGAAACCCTGATCGGAATCGAGGTGACCAACGTCGCCTGGGACAACCGCAAATACGACGAGGCGCTGTGGGACCAGTTGCTGGCGCGTTTCATGCCGGAGCGGCCGGTCTGGGGCTACGGCACCGACGACATGCACCGGCTCGCTTCGGCGCGCCAGTCGTTCAGCTTGCTGCTCGCGCCCGAGGCCGGTGCCGCCGCCGTGCGCGAAGCCATGGCCGGCGGCCGCCTGCTGTTCTGCCGCTCGTCGAACGATCTCGACTACCGCGCCGGGGAGTTCGACGGCTTTGACCCGTTCCCCGAGGTGGAGCACATCGAGGTCGACGCCGATGCCGGCGTGATCGAGATCTCCGCCACCGGCGCCGACCAGATCCAGTGGATCTCCGCCCCGGAATCGCTCGACACCACCGGCGACTACAAGACCGATGCGGCGCCGTTTCCCGAGGGCCGGGTGGTGCA
>SKLO01000572.1 GCA_007123195.1 Verrucomicrobiales bacterium
CGTGGCTGACCCATTGGTCGAGGGCCACCAGCATGGCCCGCAGCACCGGGCCGCGGTCGTCGAGCACGTTGCGCGGTTGCTGGCAGACGCCTGGGGTTGCTTCGCCGCCGCCCAGGTGCTGGGAGCCGGTCACGAGGTAGACCCTCATTTCTTCGGGCAATTCGAGGTCGGTTTGGCCGCTGACATCGGTGTGCAGCAGCGAGGCGCCGCGGTTCCAGTATTCGGTGGAGCTTTGCACGAACAGCATTTTGGGCACGTGCCCGGCCTCGCGTGCCCGCGCCAGCGAGCTGCCGCTGTCGCCGGTGACGGGGTCGGTTTGCGGAACCGGTGCCAGCGGGAAGAACTCCGAGCCCGACAGCCGGCCCTCGTGGACGCTGCCGTATTCGGTGGTCATGCGGAAGCGGTGGTTGAACATGCCCTTGCCGGCGCCGGCGACATGGATCAGGGCGCCGTCGAACACCTGGCGGCCCGCTTCGTCGGTGTTGAAGCCGTCGTAAAGAAAGTGATGCACCACCCGGCCGGACTGGGAGATGCCGAAGGCGTAGGCCTGCACGATCGCCCCGTGCAACGGATTGCGCACACCGTCCTGGTCGGCTTCGGCGTGACGGAAAAACGCCACGCAATCGCGCAGGGCGGCGAGCCCGAGGCCGGTCACGCGCGGCTCGGTGGCGGTGTAGACCAGGTCATACAGCCAGCCCGGTTCAAATCCCTCACGCAGATAGAGCGAGGCCGGGTCGGCGATCAATTCGCCGTCCTCCCAGCGCGCGTAGGCCCAGTCGGTGGGCGGAATTTCGACCGCCGGCCGGTCGCGGCTTGGTCGTTTGGTCAGGGTGGCGGCGGCCGGGTCGGGGTCGGCGGGCGGGTAGGCGGCCGAGACGCCCCACGGGCTCCAGGCGAAGGCGCGGCTGTGGTCCGCCTCGGTGGTGCTGAACTCAAGGTGGGCCGGGCCGGTGATGGGGGATCCGTCGGGGTTGACAGCGACCGGCAGACCGGTCAGCAGGCGGTGGTTGCCGTCCTCGATGACCTCGCCGTTCCAGCCGCACCAGAGGATGGCGTAACCCTGGTGCATGAGGAACCCGTCGCCGGCGTGGGCGGCGGTGACGGGATCGTTGCTGCGCTCGGGGTCGCGATTGAAGGTCCACAGGGCGAGCTTGTTGCCGCGGTTGTTGACGTCGTAGAGCAGGCGGCTGTTGCCGTGTTCGGGTTCCGCCGGCAGCAGCAGGCAGAAGTCGGTCCAGCACTCGACCAGGCCGCGCTCGTTGCGCGGGGCGAGGTGCAGGTCGTTGATGGTGGCGTTGGCCGGGTCGTCGGGATCGACCTCGATGTGCAACCGGCCGTCGATCCGTTCATAGGGTCCGGTGGCGCCGAAGCTGGCGCCTTCGGCAAACGGGATGCGCTGGGTGATCTCCATCCGCACCACCTCGGCGCTGGCGGAGGGTGGGGACAGCAACGGCGCGAGGACCGGCAACAGCAGGGCGGCAAACAAGAGGCGGGGGCGCATGATCTTGGTGTGGTGGGGTCGTGGTCCGACGGGTGGCTCGACGGCAGGCAAGGTATCAGCGGGGGGCTGTGGAGGTCAACCCGGGGTTGGGTGGCTGCGGTCCGACCACCGGGGCATTCTGGGTCAATACTGTTGCAGAGGGAGGCGTAATGCCGCTGGCGCAGGGACCGGGTGATGCGTCGTTGACGGACCTCGACCCATGCGGGAGTTTGCAACCATGACACCACCACGACGATCAGCGGGTCGCGAGCCCGACCCGGGGCCGGGCGATCGGCGCGGCGGATTCACGCTGGCCGAGGTGACCATCACCGTCGGCATCGTGGCCACGGTGCTGATGGCCCTGTTCGCGCTGCTGCCGATGAGCCTCGATCAGGTGCGCACGGCGTCGGGGCTGAGCACCGGTGGCAGGATCCTGCAGCAGGTCGGCGCGGAACTGCAGATGTCCGGCTGGACGGTGGACGCGGACTACCGGCGCGTCACGGGATCGTTTGAAAGCGGGCTGCGGTTCTACGATGGCGAGGGGCAGCTGCTGGTTTCGGGATCGCCTGCGGAGGCCGTGGTTTACACCGCGCTGGTGGCGGTGGATGAGGAGGGTTGCGGGGTGGACACCGAGCCGCACATCAACGGCTCAGTGGGCAACCCGTTCTTGCTGCGGTTGACGGTGGACGTGACCGACGCCGGCCAGGTGGATGAGGGCTTCTTTGGCAACCCTGACAATGAACGACGCATCCGGCGGTTCAGCACCCGGGTGGTGACCCTGGAGCAGGTGGGATCATGACAATCGCGCGCGAGAGCGGATGGTTGGTCCGGCGGGGCGCGGGCGCCGGCGCCGGCGTGACGCTGGTCGAGTTGCTGGTGAGCATGGCGATCTTCTCGCTGGTGGTGGTGTTGTTGAGCGGGGTGCTTGCCAGGACCCAGGAGGTCAACCGCTCGGTCAGTTCCCAGGTCTACCAGTTTCGCGAAGCCAGGCGGGCGTTCGACGCCATGTCGCAGGTGCTGGCGCAGGCCACGCTGCAGACCTACTGGGATTATGACCATGTGGAGGCCGGCGGGCGGCTGGTGCCGTCGGCGTATGTGCCCCGCAGCGATCTCAGGTTCGTGGCCGGGCGGGCGTCGGTGCTGCTCGACAGCGGCGACGAGCGGGTTCACCCCGGGCACGCGCTGTTTTTTCAGGCGCACACCGGTTTCAGCAGGGATCCCGACGCCGCGGGATTCAACGGCCTGCTCAATAGCTGGGGCTATTTTGTCGAATACGGCGACCGCAACGACCGGCAGCCCGGCTTTCTCGACGACGGATCCGGCGGGGGGCGGTTGTACCGGCTGGTCGAGTTCAGACAGCCGGCGGAGCAGTTGACGATCTTCCGCGACGGAGCGGCGGACAACGGCTGGTTCCGGTCGCCGCCGCCCGGGCAGCGGAGGGTGCTGGCGGAGAACATCCTTTTGCTGACGGCGCTGCCGTTGTGGCCCGGTCAGGATGAGGATGATGCAGGTGTTGCCTACGACTACGACTCGGCCGGGATCCTTTCGAGCCAGCCGCGGATGCATCAGTTGCCGGCGCGGGTGCGGCTGACCCTGGTGGCGTTGGAGGCCGGCGCGGCCGGGCGGCTGGCGGCGGAGGACCGGCTGGCGACCCTGCTGCCGGAGGGGTTGTTCGCCGACCCGGCGCGTTTTGAGGCTGACCTCGGGCAGGTGCGGGCGCGGCTTGACGAGGAGCGGCTGGGACACCGGGTGTTCACCACCACGGTGGCGCTGCGGGCGGCTCGCTGGACCGCCGGCGGGGAGGGGGAGCCTTGACACCGCCATGTGGGCATGGGCACGC
>SKLO01000282.1 GCA_007123195.1 Verrucomicrobiales bacterium
CCACCTCGTTCGACACCCTCGAAGTCACCGTCGACACCCTCGTCATCGGCCAGCCGTTCGCCGTCAACCTCAAGCCCGGCCAGTCGCGGCTTGTCAGGGTGATCGTTCCCGACGGCGAAACGCTCGAAGTCACCGCCAGGGGCGCGGTCGAGACCATGGCCAACGAGCTTTACATGCGCCATGAGGCATTGCCCTCAAGCCTCGCCTTCGACGCCGCGTTCGAGGGCGCGCTCAAGGCCGACCAGCGCCTCGTGATCCCCACCACCGAGGACGGCGCCTATTTCATCCTCGTGCGCGCCAACCAGGCCCCGGTCGCCGGCGCCGACGTCACCCTCATGGCGCGGCTGCTGCCCTTCGGCATCACCGATGTGCGCGCCGACCGGGTCGGCGACGACCGTTTCGTCACCATCACCGTCACCGGCGCCAAGTTCGCACCCACCGCGGTGGTCCAGCTCACGCGCCCGACCTACGCCTCGTTCGCTCCAGTGAATTACAAGGTTGTCGATGCCACCACCATCATCGCCACCTTCGACCTGCGCGAGGCGCCGCACGGCTTGTATGACGTGGTCGTCACCAACCCCGACGGAGCCCAGGCCTTCGATCCTCACCGGGTGCAAATCGATGCCGCCCTCCCGCTCGACCTCGTGGCCGGTCTGGGCGGGCCGTCGCTCATCCCGCTCGGCCAAACCGGCGCCTACCTGGTCAGCCTGGAGAACACCGGCAATCTCGACGCGCCCTATGTCCACTTCGTCTTCGGGGTGCCGCGCATCGAAAACCGCAGCGACGGAATGATCCCCGGCGAGGCCCTGATGTTCGCCCCCGCGCTCGGCGGCTCGCCGGGCGTCGACGGAATCGATTGGAACCTGCTCGACGTCATGTTGAACCACAACGGACGCCTGCTCGCCGAGGGCTTCACCCAGGACTTCGCCGTGCGCGGCTTCGGCGGGCTCGGCTTCCTGGTCGAGATCTATCCCGGCCTGCGCGAACTGCTGGAGGAAAATCCGCGTTTCTTCGACAGCCTCTCGCCGGGCCAACTCGAGGACATGTCGTTCGACTTCTGGATCATGGCCGCCGCCACGCCGATGACCACGGCGGAATTCATCACCTTCCAGCGCGACCGCGCCGAGAGCCTGCGGCTGGCGGTGCTGGCCGATGCCAGCGCGCCCCAGGGCCTGCTCAACATCGCCACCGACCCCGAACTGTGGGCCGATCTCTACCTCGCCGCGCTCGAAGACGCCGACGTGCTGCGACCCGAGGACGCCACCCCCGAAGTGCGCACCCGGCCCGAGTTCATCGGCGCGGTGCGCGTCATCGGCGCCGGATTGCTGGGCGGTGAAGCCGGTGACGGCGTGACCGACCTGCCCGCGTTCTTCGAGCAATTGCGTGGCTGGCTTGGCCACACACCGGACGTCTTCGGCGGCGCGGCCCTGCCCGCTTTCGAGGATTTCAACCTCGGTCTGTCGCGCCCGACCGAGTTCCTGACCTTCAATATCCGCGCCGGCGTGCCATCGACCGACTTCGTGGCCATCGATCCCGGCGACCCCGACTTCAGCGATTTCTTCGGCCTCACCGGTGAGTTCAGTCGCAACATCCGCATCACCGGCCCGTCCGGCGCCGGACCGGAGAACTTCGTCCCGGTGCGCACGCCCCTGCCGTTTGTCATCAACTACACCCACCCCGGCGACAACAGCGCCGCCTTGAACGAGCTGCGCGTGGTGCAGGAAATCGATCCGCTGCTCGACACCCGCAGCTTCCGCCTCAGCGACATCGTGCTGGGCAACCTGCAGTTGTCGATTCCCGTCCAGTCGCGCGGCGGGTTCGATGCCGAGTTCGATTTCACCGATACCCGCGGTTTTGTCCTCCAGATCAGCGTCGGCGTCGACGTCGTGACCTCGACCGCCACCTGGGTGTTCCGCGCCATCAATCCTGCCACCGGCCTGCTGGTGACCAATCCCGACCTCGGTTTCCTTCGACCCGGCGAGACCGCGGCGTTCGGCTACAGTGTCGAGGCGCTGGCCTCGGCCGAGACCGGTTCGATCTTCCTGATGACCGTGCGCGCCGTGGCCGGTGAGGGACCGGCGCTGGATTCCAATGTGGTCGCCGGCACCGTCGATTCCATTGCGCCGACCACCCAGTTCACAGTCACCCAGCAGGGGCCCGGCATCTACGCGATCGATTGGTCCGCCACCGACGACGTGAACGGCTCCGGCGTCGCCGACCACACCGTCTTCGTCGCGATTGGCGGCGGTCCCTTCGTCGCGGTGGCGCGCCGCATCACCGGCAATTCGTTCGTGTTCACCGGCGACCCCACCCGCAGTTACCAGTTCCTCGTTCTCAGCAGCGACCGCGCGGGCAACGCCGAAACCGCCGACGACAACCTGTTGGTGCCGCCCTACAATCCCGCCATCAACCTCGGCACCCTGCCGGTGGTCGGCACACCCACTCCCGAAACGCCGCCCGACGCTCATCTGCCGAACCTCGCCGACACCCCGCAGAACCCGCTCTTCATCCAGGCGCAGAACGGCATCGCCGGCATCAACAACGCCACCCGTCCGCCCGCGTTCGGCGTCGTCATCGAGCCGTTCACCATGGGCGCATTCGCCTCCGGCATGGCCACCAGCGGCGCCGGCATCGGACCGCTCGGCATTGCCTTCTCGCCGGACGGCAACACGATCTTCATCAGCGGTGGCCCGGGCCGCAGCACTCTGTGGGCGTTCGGCCCGGCCGGCGGCACCGCCACCGCCGCCAACGCGCTCGCCACCCTGCCGGTGCCGGTGTATGACATGACCTTCGACGGCAACGGCCAGCTCTGGGCCACCACCGGCGGCCTCGGCCTGGTTCAGCTCGATCCGCTCACCGGCACCATTCTCGCCAGCCACGGCGCCGGCCTCAGCCTCGGTCTCGCCGCCTCGCCCGACGGCCAGACGCTCTACGTGGCCACCACCACCGGCATCAGCGCCTTCGACGTCGACAGCCGCACCTTCACCCCGTTCTCCCGCACCCGCGTCGACGGCCTGGCGGTGGCGCCCGACGGCACCGTCTGGGGCACGCGCTGGCCGCATGGTGGCGAGCTGCTGCGCTTCGACGAGCGCGGCCGCGCCGGGATCGTGCTAAGCTTCGAGCACGAGACCGAGGGCCTCGCCTTCGGCCAGCCCGGGACCCCGCTCGAAGGCCTGCTCTTCATTAGCCACGAGACCGGCGGCATGCTCACCATGGTCGATCTTGCCAGCTTGCAGACCCTGGAAGTCGCCTCCGGCGGCACCCGCGGCGAGTTCATCAAGATCGGTCCCGACGGCCGTCTCTACATCACCCAGACCGG
>SKLO01000410.1 GCA_007123195.1 Verrucomicrobiales bacterium
GAAACCGGCTGCCCGGTCCAGACCCACCTGGCGGAACAGCCGGGCGAGATCGAGCTGGTGCGCGGGTTGTTTCCCCAGCGGCTGGATTACACCGATGTGTATGACCACGCCGGATTGCTGGGACCGGGCTGCGTGCTCGGTCACGCCATTCATCTGAGCGAGCGCGAGATCGATACCATCGCCACCCGGGGCGCCGGCGTGGCCCATTGTCCCACCTCGAATCTGTTTCTGAACAGCGGCTTGTGCCCGATCGATCAACTGCACGCGGCCGGCATCCCGGTGGCGCTGGGTTCGGACGTGGCCGGGGGACCGGAACTGAACCTGTGGCAGGTGATGCGCAGCGCGATCGAGATCCAGGCCGCGCGACGGCTGGCACCGGGCGGCGACGGGGTCGATTCACTGTCGCCGACCCACGCGTTTCACCTGGCCACGGTTGGCGGCGCGCAAGTGCTGCGCCTGCAGGACCATGGTTGCGGTCGGCTCGATCCGGGCGCCAGCGCCGACATCGCGGTGTGGGACCTGGCTGCCCTGCTGTCCGACCCGCAAGCCGCCCCGGACGAGGTGGCGACCGATCCGGCGCTGGCGTTGTCGCTGATGATCTACCGCGGCGGGCCGGCGGCGCTGCTCGGCAGTTGGGTCGAGGGTCGATCGTCTTGAGCGGACAGGTCCGGCCGTTCACGTCATGGCGGGGATCCGATTTACGCCGGAGCCCGGGCTGCACGAGGCTTGAGTCGGGAGTCACCGGATGGGTTGTCCACCCGGGAACACTTCGAGTGGGTCCGCAGAATCACCGTCCCGGGCTGCCGTCATCCTGATCGTCGTGGCTGTCGTTGTCGGGAGGGGCAAATCGCTGGCGTACATCGGCATCGGCATCGGCGGACGCGGGTCCGGCGGCTGGGGCAGGGGAGGGACCCGGGGGATCACTCTGAAGCGGCGGTTCCGGGGCGGACGCGGAAGGCGCCGGCAGCGATGCCCAGTCGCCCGACTTCAGATGCAGGTCGCGCTGGGGGAACGGGATCGCGATACCGGCTTGCGCCAGGGCTTCGTCGACGCGCAGGCCGAGTTCGCTGCGGATGCCGAAGGCGCGATCGCTGTGCACGGTCCAGCAGCGCAGGGCGAAGTCGATTGAGTTGTCGCCGAACTCCATGAAGAACGCCGAGGGCGCCGGGGTGTCGCTGATGTCGGGGTGGCTGGTGGCCACGCCCTCGAGGACCTGCTTGGCCTTGCGCAGGTCGGTGCCGTAGGCGACGCCGACGTTGATCTCGATGCGGCGGAACTTGTCGGACAGGGTCCAGTTGATCAGGTCGTTGGAAATCAGGTTGCCGTTGGGCACGACCAGTTCGGCGCCGTCGAACAGGCGCACGGTGGAGGAGCGGATGCCGATGCGGCGGACCTCGCCCATCTTGCCGCTGACCTCGACCACATCGCCGGACTGGACCGGGCGTTCGAAGATGAGGATCAGACCGGAGACGAAGTTGTTGACCAGGTTTTGCAGGCCGAAGCCGAGACCGATGGAGAATGCGGTGGCCAGCAGGGCGAGGTTTTGCAACTCGAGGCCGGCGGCGGCGAGGGCGAACAGGGCGCCGATGGAGAGGATGACATACTGGGTCAACTTCGACACGGCTCCGGCCACGCCCCGACCGAGTTCCATCCGTGGCAGCATGTCGTTGTCCAGCAGGGCGGTGATGATGCGCGCGAGGTAGAGCGCGATCCACAGGGTGAGGGCGAATGCCAGCACGCGACCGAGCGAGACTTCGAGGTTGCCGGCGCCGAAGGTGAAGCCGAGCGCCGAGGAAATACCGTTGATCACGCCGGGCAGCAGACTGGCCTCGTTGAGCACGGTTGCCAGCCAGGCCAGCACCCCGGCGGTCTTGATCAGCTTGAGGCCGGATCGCAGCAGGCGGATCTGGTTTTGCTGGACCGACACCAGCAGGCGCGCCGCCCGGCTCTGCAGCAGCATCACCAGCCCCCCGCTCAGCACCTTGATCAGGGCGAAATACAGCAGGCCGGACAGGGCGGCGGTGAACGCCAGATTGTAGAAGAACGTGGCCAGCTGCAGGTAACCGACCAAGGTGGCAATGCTGCAGCCAACAAACATCATCACGGTCGGCCAGACCACGCCGCGGATCAGCACCACGGCGCGCGGCTTGGTGCGCAGCGCCGCCTGCACCGCCTGCCGACCGCCCCAGGCCGCCACGGCCGCCAGCGGCAGCATCAGCGAGGCCTGCACCAGACGGCCGACAAAGGTCTGGCCAAGGACGATGATCGCCAGCGAGTCCACCAGCCCCAGCACGATGAACAGCATGATTGCCACGCGCACGTTCCCGGGCACCAGCCGGGGCAGCAGCCGCAGCAACGGCAGGCTTACGACCGCCGATGAGAGGTAGTTGACCGAGGGCGGCAGGTAGGGATAGAACCAGCTGGTGCCCAGGATCATGACCAGCACGGCGGAGGAGATCGGCCGCTCCAGGATCGAGGCCACACCGTTGGCCATGCGCGGAGCGTCGGGCGACTGGTGCAGGCGGCGGCGGAAGTGAATCAGCAGACCGATCATCAGCAGCGTCGCCAGCCCGTGGGTGATCAGGTTGCTGCGGAACTCGGTGCCAAACGACCGCAGCTCGGTGACCACGTTGTCCACGTGAGTCGCCACCGTGTCGACGCCGGCGGGCGCGGCGTGCAGGGCGGCGCCATGCCACAACGGACTCTGGTCGGCGCTGAACATGCCGCGCAACTGCTGCGCCGCGGCCTGGTCGATGCGCTCGGCGATGCTGTCGAACCCTTGCACCACGGTCTGGCAGCGGTGTTGGACCGCCAGCGCCTCATCGATGGCGCCGCGGATTCGCTCCAGCGCGTTGGCCGCCTCCACGCGGTAGCTTGCGAGGCTTTCGGCGAGCGTTTGCGGCAGATCCTCCTCGCCGATCACCTCCTCGGTGCGGGTCCAGCGCGTCAGCGTTTCATTGATGCCCGCCCGCTGCTCCTCGAGCGCCGACAAGCGTCGGTTCATCCGCCGTTGGAACTCGCTGACGGTGCGCGCATGATAGCGGGAGCGGTCGCGCACCGAGCGCAGTTGCACCGGGTTGAGCCGGTCGATCCGGATCAGCTGCCGCCGCATCACCCGCAGGTCTGACGCGATCGGCGCCATCTTGCGGCTGATGCGCTCGCTGACGGTCAGGTCGTCCACCAGCTGCAGGGTGACATTGAGGTTCTGGCGATGGTCGGCCAGACGCTCGGGCGCCTCGGCCAAGCTGAAGGGCAGGACGATGACCGGCTCGGGTTCCGGTTCGACAACCACTTCGGCGTCGTTGGTGCCATCGCCGGCCGGCAAACCAGGCAGCTGGCCCGGGGACGCTCCAGTGGACGCCGTCCACACCAGCCACACGCACAGCAGCGACAGCCACCACTGGGTGGCGGCGCCATGGCCACGTGCAGCCCGCAGGCATCCTGACCGGGACACGGCACCCCGACTTGCCATCCCTGCGCCCGGGGGGCGGGCAGGTCGGCGGAGGCAGGCGCGCATCCCGGGCGCGCTGGATGACAATCGGTGCAACAATTCCATTCCGAAGCGGCCACCACCTTCGGGCAGGCTCGGGGCGGCGCAACCCCGGACCCGGCGAATTCAGCGGGGGCCAAACCGGTAACCGTCGGCCAGCTGCCGGAATTGATCGGTCTGGCGCGCCTGCCAGTCCGGGTCGCGCCCCAGTTCTGCGGCCAGCAATTCGGCCACGCGGGCGGCCGCTGCGGCGCTGGCGTCGGCGTCCAGCAGCAGCGCCCGGGTCCGTCGCGCCAGCACGTCCTCGACCGTGCGCGCCATCTCCTCGCGGGCGGCCCACACCACCTCCACCTCCCGGTAGGGCAGCCGCGGGTGCAGCCGCTCCAGCCACCCGGGCTGCTCGCGGGTCAATTGCCGCAGGCGCTCGGCATCGGCACCATAGGGTCGCAGGTAATCCTCATCGATCCGGGCGTGGGTCCAGCCATGAATCCGCAACGACTCCGTGGCACAAGCACGCGGCCGCACGCCGGCCACCATCTCGGCCTGGTCGACCACCTCCTGCGCCATCTTGCGGTAGGTGGTCCACTTGCCTCCGGTCACCGTCACCAGCCCGGACTCGGACACCACGATGGTGTGATCGCGCGACAACGCCGCCGTGGGACCCCCACCGCTGTCGACCAGCGGCCGCAAGCCGGCGAACACCGACAACACATCGTCCTCGCCCGGATCGTGCGCCAGATAGCGGCGGGCGTGGCGCATGACAAAGTCCAGCTCCTGGTCCAGCGCGCGCGGTTCGGCCGCGATGGTGTCGACCGGCGTGTCCGTCGTGCCGACCACCACCCGGTCGTGCCATGGCACCGCGAACAACACCCGTCCGTCGGCGGTCTTCGGCACCATGATGGCGGCGTCGCCGGGAAGGAACGCCTTCGGCAACACCAGGTGGATGCCCTGGCTGGCGCGCACCAGATTGGAAACGCCGGGATCGTCGCGCTGGCGCAGACAATCGACGAACACGCCGGTGGCGTTGATCACGCAGCGGCCGCCGATCTGCAGCCGCCGGCCGCTCTCGCGGTCGCGCGCGACCACGCCGGTGACGACGCCCTCATGTTTCGTCACGTCTTCGACCTCGATGTGGTTGGCCACCACCGCGCCCAGATCGTCGGCGGTCATGGCCAGGTGCACCGCCAACCGGGCGTCGTCGAACTGGCCGTCGTGATACAGCACGCCGCCGATCAGGTTGGCGGTTTCGATGCCCTGGATGCGGTCGATGGTCTGGTCCCGGTCCAGCCGGCGCGAGGGTTGCAGCCCGAGCTGGCCGGCCAGCCGGTCGTAGACTTTCAATCCGATGCCGTAAAACGGTCCCTCCCACCAGTGGTAGGCGGGGATCACGAACGCCAGGTTGTGCACCAGGTGCGGGGCGTTGCGGCCGAGCAGGCCGCGTTCCTTCAAGGCCTCCAGCACCAGCGACACGTTGCCCTGGCGCAGGTAACGCACGCCGCCGTGGACCAGCTTGGTCGAGCGGCTCGAGGTGCCCTTGGCGAAGTCGTCGCGCTCCAGCAAAGCCACCCGGTGGCCGCGGCGCGCGGCGTCGACCGCCGTGCCCAGCCCGGTGGCACCCCCTCCGACCACCAGCAGGTCGAACGGTTCGGCGGCGTCATCGAGTCGGGCCAGGGATTGGTCGCGGTTCATTTGGTTCCGTCAGGGCTCCGAATGATCCTGTTCCCAGTCCAGCGAGCGCTGCACCGCCTTGCGCCAGCCCTCCTGCAGCGAGCGCATCTCGTCCGGCGATCGCCTGGGCTCAAACTGGCGGTCGACCTCCCAGCGCTGCGCGATCTGGTCCCGATCGCTCCAGAAACCGACCGCCAGCCCGGCCAGGTAGGCGGCACCGAGGGCGGTGGTCTCGGTGATCTTCGGTCGCACCACCGGCCGCCGCAGCAGGTCGGCCTGGAACTGCAGCATCGGATCGGAGCGGGTGACCCCGCCGTCGACCCGCATCTCGGTCAGTTCCATGCCGGCGTCGGCCTCGATCGATTCCACCAGGTCGGCCGACTGGAACGCGATCGATTCCAGCGCTGCACGGCACAGGTGGGCGCGGTTGACTCCGCGGGTGAGGCCGAACATGGCGCCGCGCGCATACGGATCCCAGTGCGGCGCGCCGAGGCCGACGAAGGCCGGCACCAGATAGGCGCCGTTGGCGTCCGGCACCGAGGCCGCCAGCCGGTCGCACTCCTGCGCGCTGGAGATCAGGCCGAGTTCGTCGCGCAGCCATTGAATCACCGCGCCGGCGATGAAGATCGAACCTTCCAGCGCGTAGTCGGTGCGGTCGCCGAGCTTCCACGCCACCGTGGTCAGCAGGTTGTGCTTCGAGGGCACTGCCTGCTGGCCGGTGGTTGCCAGCAGGAAACAGCCGGTGCCGTAGGTGTTCTTGGAGGTGCCGACCTCGAAGCAGGCTTGGCCGAACAGCGCCGCCTGCTGGTCGCCGGCGACCCCGGCGATCGGCACGCCCTGGCGGGTGTGACCGATCACCTCCGAGCTGCCGCGCACCTCGGGCAGCATCTCCCGCGGCACGTCGAGGATCTCCAACAGTTCATCGTCCCAGTCCCCGGTGTGGATGTTGAACAGCAGAGTGCGGCTGGCGTTGGTGGCATCGGTGGCGTGCACCTCGCCCTCGGTGAGATTCCAGATCAACCACGAGTCGACCGTGCCGAAAAGAAGTTCGCCCCGGGCTGCGCGCGCCCGCGCGCCATCGGTGTGGTCCAGCAGCCACTTGACCTTGGTGCCGGAGAAATACGGGTCCAGCCGCAGGCCCGTCCTGGTGACGAACGGCTCGTCCAGCCCCTGACGCTTCATCTGTTGGCACAGGTCGGCGGTGCGGCGGTCCTGCCAGACGATCGCCGGATGGATCGCCCGGCCGGTCTTGCGGTCCCACACCAGCACGGTCTCGCGTTGGTTGCTGATGCCGATGCCGGCCAGGTCGCTCAGGTTGATGCCCTGCTGGGCGATCACCTCGGCGATGGTGGCGCTTTGGCTCGACCAGATGTCGCGCGGGTCGTGCTCGACCCAGCCCGGCTGCGGGTAGTGCTGGGCAAACTCCTTCTGCACCGTGCCGCACGAGTGGCCGTCGGCATCGAACAGGATCGATCGCGAGCTGGTGGTGCCTTGGTCGAGGGCGAGGATGAAACGTTCGGACATGGGTGGAATCGGGGTTGGACGGGGCGACGGCAGAGGCGGGCGGCCGCGCGCGCCTCGCCTGCCTGCCTGCCTGGCCGACAGTGTGACGGACGGGCACCGGCGATGCAAGCCCGGGGCCAGGCGTCGGTGAGGGCTGGGTGAGGGGATGCGATGCGCCAGGGGGCTGCGGTGTGGTTCGCTGGCGTGTCGCAAGGAGGTTCGCCGCCGTGAGCGTGGAGCTTTCCCTTGGCGTTTCATTGGCAACAAGCGAAAGGGTCGGCGAAGCAAAGTGGCTGAGGCGTCCGGTATCAGTTCCTGCGTGGTGCGAACGCGCCGGCCCCGGGGCCACGTCCGGCGTTCCATGCGCAGCATGCAAAGCCACGGCCGCCGAAAAACGCGATTGACAAACCCTTTTCAATGGTATGCAATGATGGTATGCCGACGATGACTCATAGGACCACGTTCGCCTTGGATGAAGTCACAGCCCAGCGGCTCAAACGCTTGGCCGCTCACTGGGATGTCTCGCAGGCCGAGGTCGTCCGGCGTTCGGTCGAGCAAGCCGAAAAGCACCTCTCGACGTCGCCAAGCGACATCGAGAGACGGCTCGAAATTGCTCGGCAGCTCCGGGCGAGCCTCAAAGAACGCAAGGTGGATGTCGCCGCATGGATCGCCACCGCAAAGGACTCCCGACGCTGACACCTCATGGCCTCCCTGATCCATCTCGACACCAACTACCTGATCGCCTACGCGGGAGAAGCCAGCGCCGATGTGGTGGCCAGCGTCGAGCAATGGATTGTCGAGGATCGCAAGCTCTACTGCAGCGCAATGACATGGGCGGAGTTCCTGTGTGGCCCGATCCTGCCCCAGGAAATCGCCGCGATGGCAACCCTGCTGCACAGCGTGCTGCCCATTACTCCCGAGCTTGCGGCAGAGGGTGCGTGCTTGTTCCGCGAGACCGGCCGCCGCTCCCGCTCCTTGCCAGACTGCATCATCGCCGCAACCGCCATCGCCGCCGAAGCTCCGCTGGCCACCCTGAACCGCAACGACTTCACCCCTTTCCTCGCCCACGGTCTCGAACTGGTGTAACCTCCGTCGTACATGGTCTTGTCGCGGCCGCGACAAGAATTGCGTGCCCTTCGAGTGCTTCGTGGTGAACAGATCCAAGTCCGGTGGGAATAATCCTGTGCCCAGCCGGTTCTGACCGGGGATGAAAAGCTCAAGGTTCAGAAACTGGTGCTGGGTGGCGGCGGTCACGATGGTGGCGGCCGCTCCTGCTTGCGCCGATCCCGCCTTCAACGGCTTCGATGTCTCCAACGCCAACATTCCGCGCGAGCAAATCCTTCGTGGAGGCCCGCCGCGGGACGGTATTCCGTCGATCGACGAACCCAAGTTCGTGCCCGCCGCCCGGGTTGATTACCTGCGCGACGACGACATCGTCATCGGGCTGGAGCGGGAGGGCATTGCGCGTGCCTGCCCACTGCGGATCCTCGTCTGGCATGAAATTGTTAACGACCGCATCGGCGACGACGCGGTGGTGGTGACCTATTGCCCGTTGTGCGGCACCTCGATGGTGTTCTGGTTCGCCTGGCAGGCGTTTTATCCGGAAACCAGCCTGTGGAGTCCGTGAGGTCGTCGCGGTGGAGGATGGAATATCCCGGCTGCCGGAACCTCTGGATAGGCATGAAGAGAGTTCTTTTCCTGCTTCCCTTCCTTGCAATGACCATCGTCGCCACAACGGCACCGGCCGAAGGCCCCGGGGTCGGCGACAAGGTCCCCGACACCCAACTGCGCGGTGAGGACGGCGAGCGCGTCGGCCTGCGGGCACTCGTCGACGGGCAACCGGCCGTGCTGGTGTTCTACCGGGGCGGCTGGTGCCCCTTCTGCACGAAGCACCTGGCGGGGATGGCCGGGATCCATGACGAGCTGAGGGAGAATGGATTCCAGGTGCTGGCGATCAGTCCCGACCGTCCCGCCAAATTGGCGGAGACACCTGACCGGGAGAGCCTGGGCTACCGGCTGCTGTCCGACAGCACGATGGAGACCGCGCGGGCGTTTGGAATCGCGTTCCAGGTGCCGGCCGATCTGGTGCGGAAATACAAGGAGGAATTCGGCATCGACCTTGAGGCCGACTCAGGCCAGACCCATCACCTGCTGCCGCACCCGGCGGTATACGTGGTGGCCGGGGACGGCTCGATCCTGTTCGCGCACGTCAACGAGGACTATCGCGAGCGCCTCGATCCTGACAAGGTGCTTGAGGCGGTGGCCGAGGCGGCGCAGGTGAAATAGGGTAAATGTGAGCCCAAATCGCGGATCAACGGTTCATTATCCAAACCTTGGGAACAAAGAACAAAAATCTACCCCTCCACTCCGGCCGGGCTTCCGGCCTCGAGCGCGGCGCTGAGTTCAGCGACATCGGTCACCGGCTGGCGGCAGCTGTAATCCTCGCAGATGTAAACTGCCGGGCGGCCGTCGACCGGAGTCATGCCTGCCAGGGCGGGAATGTGCTGCGCCAGCCATTGCTGGCCCTGACCGCCGTCGGCCGCCAGCACCACGGTCTGGGGCAGATGGCGGCGGTGCAGTTCGCGCAACAGGGGTTGTGCGGTTTTGCGGCTGTCGTCGTCGAACGCCACCACCACTTGGCGCGGGGTCACCTGGGTCCACAGCAGCGCGTCGATCATCAGCGGCACCGCGGCCGGTGATTCCTCAATTGATTTGCGCGACATGCGCAGGATGGCCTCCGCTTGTTCGCGCCAGGGTTCATGATGGAACATGGTGGCCAGGCGGAACAGGTTGCGGGCGGCGACAGCGTTGGGCGAGGGTTCGGCGCCGTCGTAGTCCTCCTTGATGGAGAGGATCGAGCCGTGGCGGCCGCCGAGCACGGAGAAGTAGCCGCCGTGCTCGTGGTCGAGGAAGCGCTGGTCCATCTGCTGCTGCAGCTCGCGCGCCCATTGCAACCAGCCGGTGTCGAAATCGCTCTGATAGAGGTCCAGCAGGGCCTGGATCAGGCAGGCGTAGTCGGCGGCGAAGGCGGGCACGACCGCCACGCCGTTGCGGAAGCAGCGGCGCAGCTCGCCCTCGGGTCCGGTCATGTGGCGGCGGATGAAGCCGGCAGCGCGTTGCGCGCGCTCAAGCAACTGCGGGTCATCCAGGCAGCGCGCCCCGAGTGCCAGAGCCGAGATCATGAGGCCGTTCCACGAGGTGATGACTTTGTCATCCAGGTGCGGGCGCGGCCGCTTGCCCCGCTGTTCGAGCAGGCGGCGGCGGCCGCGGGCGATCAACTCGCGCACGGCCTTGAGCGGCATCTCGAATTCCTCGGCAAGACGCTGCGGGGAATTGGCGCGGAACAGCGTGTTGCGCCCCTTGAGTTCCCCCTGAGGATCGCTCTCCGGGCGGGCATTGCCGTCCTTGCGGATGCCGTAGGCGAACCGGAACACGGGCCCGTCCTCCGGCCCCAGCAGGCGGTCGACCTCGGCGGCCTCCCAGGTGTAGAACGCGCCCTCCAGCTTGGTTCCGGCGCCGGCCGACGGCAGGCTGTCGGCGTCCTCGGCCGAATAAAAGCCGCCGTCCGGATGGGTCAGGTCGCGCGCCACGTAGGCGAAGGTCTCCCTGGCGGTGTCGGCCAGCGATTTCTTGCCGGAAAGCTGCCACGCCTCCAGCATCGCGGTGGCGATGAGGGCCTGGTCGTGAAGCATTTTCTCAAAGTGGGGCACGTGCCAGTAGCCGTCCACCGAGTAGCGGTGAAACCCGCCGCCGAGCTGGTCGTGGATGCCCCCGATGATCATGTGGGACAGGGTCCTGGTCGACATCTCGAGCGCCCAGTCCGCCTGCTGCGGGTCGCGCGCGGACAGCACCCGGTGCAGGTCGTGCAGCAGCAGGTGGACGGCCATGCGTGGGAACTTGGGCGAGGTGGAGAAACCGCCCTGGTGGTAGTCGAACCGTCCTGACACATCACTCATGACGCGGTCGAGGAAATGCGCCAGATCGTAGTCGGGCAGCAGTGGCAGCGACGGGTCGGGCGCGGTTTCGCCACGCAGCAGTTGCTGGAGTTTTTCGGTGATCTCCTCGCCGCGCTCGATGATGCCCTTGCGGTCTTCCCGCCAAGCTTTGGCGACCTCCTCGAGTACGCGCTTGAAGCCCGGCCGCCCGCGCTTGTCCTCGGGCGGGTAGTAGGTGCCACCGAGGATCGGCTTGAGGTCGGGCGTGAGCCACACGCTCATCGGCCAGCCGCCGCCGCCGGCGGCGGCTTGCACGTAGGTCATGTAGGTCAGGTCCACATCCGGGCGCTCCTCGCGGTCGACCTTGATGTTGACGAACTCGCGGTTCATCAGTTCGGCGATCTCCCCGTTGGAGAACGATTCCCGTTCCATCACGTGGCACCAGTGGCAGGTGGAGTAGCCGATTGACAGGAACACCGGCCGGTCCAGTTCGCGGGCCTTGGCGAAGGCGGGTTCGCCCCACGGCAGCCAGTCGACCGGATTGTCGGCGTGCTGCAGCAGGTAAGGGGACGTTTCCTTGGCGAGAGCGTTGGCCATGCCCTACAGAACGTGCAGACCCCGGCTGGCGCAACGGGTTCGTTCCATTTCCTGGAGGTCCGCCGCCTCCAAGCCGCGCCGGGGCTGGAACGGCAGGCCGCGGTGATCCGGCTTGACGACCGGATCAGGCGGGCGGCATCGTGCAGGGTGAACGATCCGTCCCCACCTCCGCATTCGCCCTCCCAGCCGACAGGCGCGTCCGCCGCCGGTTCCGCTCCCCACGCGGCTCCGGGGCTGACCCACCTGACTGAAGACGGGGCGGTGCGCATGGTCGATGTGTCCGGCAAGCCGCCGATGCTGCGCGAGGCGCGGGCGGCGGGCAGTCTGCTGATGCAGACAACGACGCTCGACCTGCTGCGGCAGGGATTGTTGAAGAAGGGCGACGCGCTGGCGGTGGCGCGGGTCGCCGCGATTCAGGCCGCCAAGCAGACCGCGGCCTGGATCCCGTTGTGCCACCCTTTGCCCTTGAGCGCGGTGGAGGTGGAGTTCGATCTTGGTCACCGCAACCCCGTCGACGGCCGTTGCGGGGTCGGCATCGAAGTCAGGGTGCGCACCGTGGCGGGCACCGGGGTGGAGATGGAGGCGCTGACGGCGGTGGCGGCGGCGGCGCTCAACCTTTACGACATGACCAAGGCGGTCGATCCCGATCTGGTGATCGGCCCGGCCCGCTTGCTGGAGAAGACCAAGCGGCCGCTGCCGCTGGATTGAACCGAAACGGGCCGGCCGGCGTGGCGGCGGCCTGATGCACCGCAGCCCGAATACTCCTGCCTTATAAACGCTGGGAAAACTCCTCCAGCGAACCGCATCGGATCGCCGCTCGATGAAGGTTGCGAAGGTGGTGCTCATCCACAATGGCGAATACCGCATCGCGCAGCCCCTCCGACACCCCACCAAAACGAAGTTCCAACGCCTCGAGGATATC
>SKLO01000462.1 GCA_007123195.1 Verrucomicrobiales bacterium
CGGGCTCGGGCCGCCGGCGCACCGTGGTTGCGGCCGCGGCCATGGCGCTGGCCACCGGCGCGGCGCTGCTGCTGTGGGATCGCGGGCGGATGTCCCAAGCCGCGGCCCCGGACGCGGACGAGGGCCGCGAGATCGTCCATGCGCTGCTGCAGGGGGTCTACCGCGCCCTTGAATACCGCGATGAGGAGGCCGCCTATCATGCGCTCGAACAGGTGGTGCACGGGCCGCTGCTGCAACGGCTGTTTCTGGAGCATCGTCAGGCACTGGCGATGGAACACCTGGGCGGCGCGGTCGCCCGGGTGCGCCGGCTTGACCTGACGGAAGTGCAATCGCTCGCGCCCCTGCCGCGCGAGGCCGCGGCGGCTCCGGGCTTCGCCGGCGAGGCCGGGTGGACCCTCGAGGCCGTGCTCAGCCACTGGGGTCACGAACACCGCCGCCGGCTGCACTACCAGGCCGGGTTCGAGATCGTGGCCATCGACAGGCAGTGGCGCCTGACCGGGTTGTCCTGGCAGTGGGAGGCCGGACCCTGAGCCAGGGGCGCGCGGCTCAGAAGCTGAAGCTGACGCCGGTGTAGAAGGTGCGGGGCTGACGCGGGCCATAGACGAAGTCGGCGTCGCGCTCGGGGCCACGCTCAAGATCCTTCTGGAATGAGTTGGTCAGGTTGCGCACGCCGACGCGCACGGTCATGTCGCTCATGTCGCCGAGCTGGATCCGGTGGGACAAACCGACGTCGATGGTGAAGAAGCTGCCGCTGCGCACCACCTGTTCGGTGCGGAAGTTGGGCACGTCCATCCGTCCGGTGTAACGGCAGCCGACGAACAGCTCGGTGCTGTCGGTGGCGTCCCACACCAGTTTCAACACGCCGCTGCGGTCGGGCGTCTTGAAAAAGTTGCGGCTTTCAAAGCCGCCGTCATCGAACGGCGAGCGCTCACTGTCGAAGCGCGAGCGTTGCTCGATGTAACCCAGCTCGGCGCGCAGGCCTGGCAGGATGGCGTATGACACGTTTGCCTCGACCCCGTAAACCCGGGCGCCGTCCGAGTTGACCCGTTCAAGCACGCCGACGTTGCCGGCCTCACGACCGGTTTCGATCAGGTCGAAGGCGTCGCGGATGCGGGTGTGGAAGCCGTTGAGTTCGAACGCCAGGTCGCCGTGCAGGGCGTCCGGCCGCCACTCGATCCCGGCCAGGGTCGACAGCGAGCGCTCGGGACCCAGGTCGGGCGAGTTGACAATGCGCCGGCGCTCGCCCTCCAGGAAGCTGATGTGCAGGTCCTCGTCATACACCCGCGGGTCGAGGAAGCCGGACGCCAGCGAGGCGCGCAACGTCACGCTTTCCACCGGCCGGTAGCGGGTGGCGATGCGGGGTGAGAAGGTCACGCCGCTGACCTCGGAACTCTTGTCGACCCGGGCGCCGAGCACGATGTCGAGGTCGGGGGTCACGGTCCATTCGTCCTGCAGAAACAGCCCGACGTTGGTGTAGCTTTCATCAATCACCTCGTCCAGTTCCGGGTAGCGGTCGTCGATGCTCTCGCCGGTGAACTGCAGACCGGCCAGGAACCGGTGGTCACCAAGGGTGTAGTCGCCGTAGACCTCGCCGAACAACAGAGGGTTGCGGGTGCGGCCGAACTGGGACCGGGCCAGTTGGCCGGCGGTGGTGATGCCGAGCGCCAGCAGGTCCGGGTCGTCGACCGGATCGCCGGGGGCGTCGCCGCCGAGGCCGCCGTAGTAGCTGTCGCGCTCGGTCAGGCTGGCGGCGCCGCGCATGCCGAAAATGAAGTCGGTCGTGACCTCGTGTTCGAGACTGAGCGTGGCCAGATGGCGCTCGCTGCGGATCGACTCGGCGATGTCGGCCTCGAACTCGGGCCGGTCCAGCCGGTCGCCGCCGCGGCGGTTTTCGTAGTTGAACTCGTAGCTCAGCTTGAGCCGGGTGCGGTCGGTGAGGTCACCCTCGTAGCGCAGCCCGGCGACCACCAGGCGCTTGCGCGGGACCTCGGTGAAGCCGTCGCCGGTGAGGTCGACCCCGGGATGGCGGTCATGCTGGCCATACAAGGTAAAACCGTGGGCACCGTCGCCGGGCACCCAGTCAAAGGCGCCGGCCACGGAGTGATGCGGCCGGCCGCGGACACTGTCGTAGCGGTAGTCGAAGTCGCCGCCGGTGCGCAGTGGCCGGCGCGGAATCAGGTTGACCACGCCGCCGACCGCCCCGGGTCCGTAGAGCGCCGAGGCGCCGCCTTTGACGATCTCGATTTGGTCGATCAGGACCGAGGGGGTTTGTTCGAGGCCGTAGACCGACGACAGCGCCGAGAGCAGCGGGAAGCCGTCGAACAACACCTGGTTGTAGCGACCCGCCAGGCCGAGGATGAGGAGTTCGGTCTCGTTGCAGTTCTGGCAGTTGCTTTCGACCCGGATGCCGGGGGTGAATTCAATCGCGTCGGCGAGGGTGCGGGCGGCGACCCGGCGGACTTCCTGGCGGTCGACCACCTCGGTGCGCACCGAGGCTTCTTCGCGCAGGCGCGAGGTGCGGGTGCCGGTGACGACGATGGTTTCCATGGCGGTGCCGGGGACGGCGTCGGCATCTGCCAGCAACAGGCCGTCGGTGAACGCGGCATCGGCGGTGCCGGCGGCGAGGCTTGGATCGGCGACCCCATGGGTCGTGGTGGCGGTCTCGGGCAGGGATTCGGCGGAGACGGGCGGGCCCGCCGTGGCGGCGGCGAGCAGCAAGGAAAGGACGAGGCCCGGACCCCGGATCGGGCTGAGGGCGGACGACAACGTGATCGGCTGGCGCAGTGAACAACGAGCAGGCAAGAATTGAAGCATGCATAAAACAATGTACGCACCAGCTAGACATGCAAATAAGTTATTTGAGGCATCAAAACCAAAGATCTGCTGCCGGCGGCTTGAGGGAGCACCCAACCTCAGCTGGCCAGTTCAGGTCGTGTCCAGCTGGGGCTGGAACTCCCAAGCTGCCACAGGCACCTTGCCTGGGCGCCGAGGGTCGGTTGCTGACGTCGCCGACAACTCAGATCCAAGCCGGTCACGCACAGGCAGGATGGCAGCGGGCCCGGGGCAGGGGATTGATCCCGAGAGCGGCTCTGCCATTGGCATCTTCCACCCGCCGACACACTGATCCACCGCGTGGTTCGTGGCTGGCCCCCATTGGCCACCCCTTTTGCGGCTCATTGGCGGCTCATCGGCACGGCAAACCAGCAAGTCTTCCTCCCACCGCCTGCAGGCGACAGGCTGGTGATCCACTGACCCGCCGCCCGCCAATTCACCGGTTCACCGGCCATCAGCCGCCGGGCATCAGCACCAACGGCAC
>SKLO01000015.1 GCA_007123195.1 Verrucomicrobiales bacterium
GCCGCAACCGGCCGGTGTAAAGTCCTGTCGGCGTGATGCGCAGGTCGATCTCGCCGCCGCGGCCGAACAGCCCTTCGGGATCGGCCTGCTCGGCGACATCGACGTGGCCGGTGTAAAGGCCCGGCGCCCAGTCGGGCAGCGGTTCGATGTCGAGCGTCAGGTCGATCCACTCGCGGCTGCCGTCGGGGTATTCCACCAGCGCCCGGGCGATGTAGGGCTGGCCGTCGGCACGTGGTCGCAACGGGGTGCCGACGATGCGCTGGCCGGCGCGGTCGAGGCCGAGCCCGGGCGGCAGGCCTTGGATGCCGAGCACCTCGCCGCCTAGGAACGACAGATTGAAATCCTGGCCATTGGCCACGGCCATGGTCACCGGCGGTGGCGGACCATCGAGCAGCACGACCACATTGAACGAGACACTGGCCGGGGTGGAGGGGCTGCTGAGGTCGGTGACAACCACTTCCACCGGAAACGTCTGGCCGGCGAGTTCCACCTCGGGGGTCCAGGTGAGAAGACCGGTTGTTGGATCGATGCTCATGCCGTCCGGCGCGCCGTCCGCGAGAGAGTAAACGAGCGCCCCAACGTCGCCCGGGCTGGAGGCAATGATTTCCCGGGACAATGTCTCGCCGCCGCGCACCAATTGGATCGGAACTGGCTGGATGACCGGTAGGCGGACCCCGAGCGGTGACAGGATCGAGTCGGCGCCACCACCGCCCATGCTGCTGGCAAGCAGTCCAAAGCTGTGGTTGCCGCCGTCCGGGGGCAGGTTCCCGTCCGACATGCTGCCGGTGATCTGCGAGGGGATGGTCGGGCGGAGGATCAGCACCTTGCCGTCGGGATCACTGACCTCGCCGGCTACCGTCTCGTCGACAAACAGGTAGATGGCGACCGCCATGCCCTCGGTGACGCCGAAGTCCTCGTAAAACAGCGGTCCTACTGTGGTGTTGATGCCGCTGCCGGTGTTCCATTGGATGTCATCCGAGTTCCCGCTGGTGGTGAACACGGCAAGGATCAGGTCGTCGGGGCCACCGGCCGGCTCGCCGGGAGCGAGCAGCACGGGGTCAGTCGGAGCGGCGAACCCGTCGCCGGCAGTATCGATCACCAGGGCCGCCACTGCTCCCACCGGAACGTCTGCCAGACCACCGGCTTGGATTTCAATCACCACGCTGGCCCGTGCAAGAGCGGGTCCGTTGACGATCATGCACGCCATGACGACCGCCAACCATGGGGACCAGCGTGTGTTGAGAATTTGGAGAACCTTCATGCAGCTGGGGGACAAAAACCTCGCGGGCGAGATGTGGCGCGGGAGCCGGACTTGGGGTTGGATGGTCGGGTTTGGAAACAGGGTGGTGAGTATCAATAGCGGGGGGCGTTGAGCCATCGCAGGGTGGAGTCACCTGGGCCGGCCGCCTTGCGGATCACAAGACCTTGGGCACCATCGACCGTGGTGTCATCGGCCGCAGGGAAGCCATCGGCATCCTCCACCCAGCCGACGGGCGTGCGAAAGTAGGTGGCGGACGGCTGCTTGTTGATGGCAGCCTCGGCGTTGTCGTAGACCAGCAACTCGTCCATGCGAACGCCCTCGTTGGAGGAACTGGGGGTGAACACCTCGTCGTCGAGGTCGAGGTCGGCGAGGCGCACCGGAATTGGACGAGGCGCGGCCAGCGCGTTGTCCAGGGCTTGACTCTCGGAGCGGCGGATGGGTTGCACCAACGGGCCGGTGAACACCTGCTGCCTGGCGACAAACACTGTCGACGGCGCGCCCTCGGGATGGCGAATCACCAGCATCAGCCCCGGCGGCACCAACACGTCGCCAGCCTCGGGCGTGCCGTCGGCGGCCTCGAACCAGCCGGCGGTGGTGACGAAAAACTTGCGGTTGGGCGCGAGCTGGATGCCCTCGCTGTCACGATCGAAGAACAAAACCTCGGTGCCGCGCTGGGTCAGCAACGAGCCCTCGGACAGGTGGGCAGTCGGCTGGGTTGCCGGCGGCAGAAGGCTGGCGAGGGTCCAATGGGGGATGATCATCACGGGATCACCAGCCGAAGCGTCCTGCAGCGCCGTCAGGGGTGCTTCGACCTCGACCTCGCTGCCATTGTGACTGATCACCTCAAACCATTCCCCGGCCAATGCTCCGCCGGAACCGAACAGGACATAATGCGGAGCTGCCATCAATTGTCCGTGTTCGAATTCGGGATCGCCCACGAGGGTCAGAAGCACGCCGTCGTCGCCTGCCGAGGGCGCAGCGTCAAGCCTCCCCGCCCAGGCCGCCGGTCGGTGGAACGGCACCGACACCAGAGTGTCCGAACCGCCTTGGCAGGTCGTGGCCACGTAGCCGACCGGGGCGCTGGTGACTGCGATCGGCGGATCGTCGGCCAGAGTCGGCCATGGCGCGACAGCCACAAGGATCAGCGCCAGCGAGCAGGCGGGAAAAAATTTAGCGGTTGGGGTCATGAAACGGAGTTCAAGGCGTTGATGGAAAAGATGATACCGCCGATTCGGAACCGGTGGCAAGGATATTGCGCGGTGGCACGACATCCGGCACGGTCATGGCGCTGGCGGGGGTGGCAGTTGCATGGTGAAGGTGCCTTCTGGCTGCGGCACCCAACTGTCGATGTCCGAGTTGAAAAACTGAACCCGCAACCTGCCCGACACTGTGTCGCCATCCCTGTGGTCGAGGCCCATCGTAAACCAAAACGCGAAATAGGGTGTCCCTTGCAAGCTGTTGTCAAACAGGATGACCTCGATGCTATTGACTCGGATCTGAAATTGGGGTTGGGGCGGCTGGCCGCCGAACAGCACCTCATATCCACCCGCCAGAGGCTCCTCCTCACCAGGTGGCTGAATGACCGTAGACCCGCTGACGCCGTCCGCCGCCATGGTATGTGCAATCACGGAGCCATCGGCAAGCGTGAACTCGAAGTCCAGATTGGCCAAACTCGCAGGCCCCATGGGATCCTGGTATCGAACGACAGGAATATGATAAAACGCTCTGGGAACAGCGGCATTGTCGAATGAAACTCCACTTATCGGCTCAGTATTCACCGGTCGATAGAGCTGGCCGATAAATTCCCATGCCGCAACATCAGTCGAACCCCAAACGCTGATGATTTCGCCTGGAAACAGTTCCACTTGAGACTCAACGCTCGCTTGCGGGATAACCAGCAATTCCTCATGCGCAGCCCGGATTTCCGGCAGGTCCCAGACGTGCACATCGAACGCCTCGGCGGCGGCGCCCACGCGGCGGATGGTGACCGACTGAATCACGACGTCATCGAGCGGGCGGTCGTTGTTGTTGTCGGTGGCAACCTGA
>SKLO01000654.1 GCA_007123195.1 Verrucomicrobiales bacterium
GGCAAGCTCGCGGCCCGGATTGCCAGTTATGAACTCGCCGCCCGGATGCAGTTGAGCGTGCCGGAGATTTCAGAACTCGACAACGAGCCGGACCACATCCTGAAGCTCTACGGAGCCGATGATACGTCGAATCCTGTCAAAGCCGCCTTTGCGAAAAACTGCATTCTCGCCCGGCGGCTGGTCGAGCGGGGCGTGCGCTTTGTCCAGCTCTTCAACGGTGCCTACGCGAGCGGGGGCAGACTGAACTGGGACGGCCACACCGAGCTGAAGGAGCAGTATGACGTCCACGGTGCCGTCCTCGACCAGCCGGCCGCCGCTTTGATCAAGGATCTCAAGCAGCGCGGCCTGCTCGAGGACACCCTCGTCGTCTGGTGCACCGAGTTCGGGCGCATGCCGTTTTTCCAGGCGGGCGCGCAGGGACGCGACCACAACCCCGACGGCTTCACCTGCTGGATGACCGGAGCCGGGGTGAGACCCGGGGTGAGCCACGGCGAGACCGATCCGCTCGGGCAAAAGGCGGTGAGGAACGCGCGCCCCCTTTACGACTTCAACGCCACGATTCTGCATCTGTTGGGGCTCGATCATGAGCGGCTGACCTTCGAGCACAACGGCATCGCGCGCCGGCTGACCAACGTGGAGGGGCATGTGATCCGGGAGATCCTGGCGTAGCCGGGCCGCCCGTCATCGCCGGGTGGTTGACGATCAGGATCCGGGATTCGCGGGACTTCCCGTTCTATCGCCGTTTGCGCAGCACCAATACCAGGTCGCTCTGGCCGCCGTCGATGGTGGTGGTCCAGTCAGGGTCGTAATGGAAGTCGTGCACGGCGACCAGTTCGAGTTCAGGCACCGCGCGCAGCAGGGCGGAGAGTTGCCCGGCGTTGTAGGTGCGGAATTTCCAGTTGGTTTCGATCGTGTGCCGGCGCTCCGGCGCTCCGCGGCGCGGGCGTTCGGTGATGGTCAGCCGGGAGCGCACGGGTTCGATCCGGCGCCGACGGTCGGCGGGCCAGGTGCGGGTGTTGCAGACGACGGTCAGGTCAGCGGTTTCACGGACCCAGCGCTCGTGACAAGGGCGCCGGCGGTCGTAGTCGGTCAGATGCAGGCCCAGCACGTGGAGGCCGCCGGCCACGAGCGAGCCGGCGACCGCTTCCAGGTGCGCCCGAGCTTGTGGTCCGGTCAGGAGATACTTGAACGTGCTGACCAGGCAGAACGACAGCTGGCAGGCCGGGCGCGGCGGCTGGAAGCCTGCCAGGTCGGCCTGCCACAGGCGCGCCTCGCGGCCCTCCGCCGCCAGCCTCTCGCGGGCGTGGGCGAGCATGTGAGGATTCAGGTCGAAGCCCGACACCCGATGGCCGCGGCGCGCCAGTTCGACCAGCAACCGGCCGCTGCCGCAAGCGGGCTCGAACACGTTCAGGGACGGCGACCGGGCGGCGATGGCGGGCCTTGCGGGGAGGTCGCGGCGGGAGCGCAGGTGACGCCGGACCATGGTCTCGAGGAAGTCCGCTTCGGCCGGGGTGTCGCTGTCGAACACCGCGTCGTAGTAGCGCGGGTGATCGTACCAATCCTGAGCGGGCGCTTCCGGCATGGCGAGGCGGGATGGGCGCCGGACCCGGGCAAGGGCCGGCGATGATGCAGGGCGTCCGGCGTGTGGGCGTGGCGACGGTTCAATAACGCCGCTGGCGGCCGTCGGTGCCGTGCTGGCGGAACCACTCGTCGCGCATGCGCCGAAGTTCGTCGAGGCGCTCGAGGTATTCCTGTTGGAGGGCGTCCTGACTGCCGACCGGGCCATTGCCGGGGGCGATGTTGTTGGGGTTGCCGCTGCCGTGGCCGGTGTCGGCCCAGCCTTCCGGGTTGACGAACGGGTTGTTTTCGCCCCAGCGGCGCCAGGGACCGTCGGGGACCTCGTCGAGGTCGACGAAGCGCCAGTCAACCTGCTGGTGGGAGCGCACGCCGAGGTAGTCCCGCACGGCCGGCGAGATGTCGATCCCGGCGTTGCTGTTGGCGGTGTTGCTGGGCGGGGAGTCGCCGAACACGTAGTCGGGGTCGTCGGTGGTGAACGGTCCGCAGTCCTCCCATTGCGCGAAGCAGATGCGCCCGTTGTAGCGGATGGCAAGCCACTGGCCTTTGAGCACGGTGCGGCCGGGTCGTTCAAAGCGGTCGTTGAACCAGGGAATGATTTCCGACGCCTCGGGCTTGTGGCGGCGCCAGTCGATGACGTCGTTGTAGGGCAGGGCGATGTAGAAGGGGTTCTGGCCGGGGTTGGGGATGTTGACCGGACGGAAATCGCGCCGGCGCTCGGGATTGGGGTCGTCGTAGCCGCCGAAGTTCCGTTCCCACTCCGAGTCCCACGAGCTTTTGTTGTTCGGGGTCGGGTTGTTGGCGGTGGGGGTTTCGCCGATCCAGAACACGGTGGCGGTGATGCCGAGGCGCCAAGGGTGGCGGGTGTAGACTTCGCGGGAGCGGGTGGGGGCGTAAACCCGGGGCATTTCCGGGGTGGGCACGGTGGGCAGGGTGCGGGGGATGGAGGTGTTGGCGGCGAGCAGCGGTTCGGGGCGGGAGGGGCGTTGCTGGATGGCCAGGTCGGCGCGGGAGACGCCGGGCGTGGACGGGCGGGTCGATTCGGCGGTCGTGGCCGCGCCGGAGGCCGGGCCCGGGCGGGGGTCCTGATGGCGATCCCGGGCCGTGGCCAGCGCCGGCAGGGCAAGCAGGGTGGCTGCAATCCAAGTGGTGAATGCTCGCATCGGTGGTTTGAGGGGTCGGGGCTCCGGTTTGAGCGGACCACCTTAGGGGATGGCGAGCCGTTTGGCAAGTCCCGGTGTCCGAAATCTGGACGGCCGGTCGCGCCTCAGAGCCCGTCGGCAATCCGGACGACGATGAACAACGCGTTCATGGTCAGGAGGATGGCGAAAGGGAGCAGGGGCGGGGAGGCGATCATCCAGCCGGTCCTGCCCGGAAACCTTCTACAGTCGCTGCGAAAACTCTTCCAGTGACCCGCACTGGATTGCCGTGCGGTGAAGCGTGCGAAGCCGGGATTCGTCCTCTACCGCGCGCACGGCCTCCCGAAGTCCCTCCGGCAGCTCCCGAAACCGCAGTTCCAATGCCTCCACAACGCCCTCTCGCAAGCCTTCCTGGCGGCCCTCTTGGCGGCCCTCCTGGCGGCCTTCCTGGCGGCCCTCCTGGCGGTAAATTTGCGCGAGCGACATGGCTGTGGTTCGGAGTTCGGGGTTGCGAATCCCCTTGAGTCTAGCCTCAAAAGCCGGCCTGTCAATGTCGGCCCCGAGGATGTAGTGCAGCA
>SKLO01000442.1 GCA_007123195.1 Verrucomicrobiales bacterium
AGGTGCGCGTGCGCCAGACCGAATTGCTCGGCGACATCGAGCTTTTTCGCCCCATGCCGGGTTAATCCGGCAGGCGCCACTCCCGTCCGTTGCCCCGACGTTGCGGACGCATCCGCGGGCCGAGCCGACTTTTTTGCCCGCCCCCGGGCCGCCGGGCTTGCGGTCCGGCGGCGCGCGGGTAGCGTGGCCGCCATGAAACTGTTCGCCAGCGGCTGGATGATCGCGGCCCTGCTGATCGGCGGGGTGATCGCGTTCCACTTCCAGCGGCAGAACCGCGACACCCGCGCCGAGCGGGCGATGCAGGACGGCATCCTGCTGCTGGGGAACGGCACCGAACCGGCCACGCTCGATCCCCAGCTCGCCACCGGGGTCACCGAGAGCAACATCATCGTCTGCCTGTTCGAGGGCCTGGTCACCTACCACCAGACCGACGACGACGGCGTCGAGCCCGGCGTCGCCGAGCGTTGGGAATCCAACGACGACGCCAGCGAGTGGACCTTCCACCTGCGCCCCGACGCCCGCTGGTCAAACGGCGACCCGGTGACCGCACAGGACTTCGCCTGGGCCTACGAACGCATGCTGACGCCGGCGCTGGCGGCCGAGTATGCCAACATGATGTATGTCATCGACCGCGCCGAACAGTTCCACACCGGCGAAATCGACGACTTCTCCGAGGTCGGGGTCGAGGTCGTCGACCAGCACACCCTGAAGCTGCGGCTGGTCGGGCCGACGCCGCATTTTCTCTTCATGCTGCAGCACAAGGTGTTCCTGCCGGTGCATCCGCCGACCATCCTGGCGCACGGCGGCATGACCGACCGTCTGACGCAGTGGACTCGGCCCGGCAACATGGTGTCCAACGGCCCGTTCCAGCTGAAGACCTGGCGCTTCAACCACGTCATCGAGGTCGAGCGCAACCCGCACTACTGGGACGCCGAAGTGGTGGGCCTCAACGAGATCCACTTCTTCCCGATCGAAAACGCCAGCACCGAAGAGCGCGCGTTCCGCAACGGCCTGCTGCACTACTGCTACACCGTGCCGCTGGAGCGGATGGAGTTCTGGCAGGCACAGCACGCCCCCGAGTTCCGCATCCAACCCTACTTCGGCACCTACTACTTCCGCTTCAACACCACCCGGCCGCCGCTCGACGACCAGCGCGTGCGCCGTGCGCTGAGCATGGCGATCGACCGCGAGGCCATCATCGGCAACATCCTCCGCGGCGGCCAGCAGCCGGCGTGGTCGATCACCCCGCCGATGGAGGGCTTCTACGAGCCGCCCGAAGGCATCACCTTTGACCCCGTCGAGGCCCGCCGGCTGCTGGCCGAGGCCGGGTTCCCCGGCGGCGAGGGGTTCCCTCCCAAGACCATCCTGATCAACACCAGCGAGGCACACCGCGTCATCGCCGAGGCGATCCAGGCGATGTGGCGGCGGGAACTCGGTATCCAGGTCAATATCACCAACCAGGACTGGCAGGTCTACCTCGACAGCCAACGCGACCTCAACTACGACATCAGCCGCGCAGGCTGGATCGGCGACTATCTTGATCCATTCACCTTCCTCGACCTGTGGACCACCGGCGACGGCATGAACCAGACCGGCTGGTCGGATCCCGAGTTCGACCGCCTGATCCAGCAGGCTACTCAGGAGGGCGATGCCCAGGCCCGGCTCGACATCCTCAACCAGGCCGAGAGCCTCATGATGAGCCAGTCGCCGGTGGCGCCCATCTACATCTACACCCGCATCTACCTGCTCGACCCGCGGGTGCGCGGTTGGTATCCGAAATACATCGACTTCAGGCCGATGAAATACGTGCGCTTCGCCACCGCGGAGGAGATCGAAGCCGGGGAGGCGGAACTGCCGGGGGCGGTCGATTTGACATCATGATGGGATTCCTCGTCAGCCGCGGACTGCAGGCGCTGCTGGTCCTGTTCTGCGTGATCACGATCACGTTCTTCGCCATCCGCGCGATTCCGGGTGGCCCGTTCGCCAGCGAGCGCGAGACCAGCCCCTACATCAAGGAGCAGCTGGAGGCGGCCTACGGGCTCGACCGGCCGCTGCGGCACCAGTATTTCACCTACCTGGGCAACCTGCTGCGGTTCGATTTCGGGCCCACCTTCAAGTATGAGGGCCGCACCGTCGCCGAGGTGATCGGCGGGGCGTTCCCGATCTCGCTGCAACTGGGCCTGTTCTCGCTGGCGGTGGCGATGGCCATCGGTGTCCCGATCGGGGCGTTCGCCGCCAGCCGCCACGGTCACGCCACCGACCACGCGCTGATGTCGGCGGCGATGGTCGGCATCTGCCTGCCGACCTTCGTGCTGGGGCCGGTGCTGGCGTTGACCGTCGGCCTGTGGCTGAACTGGTTCAATACCTCCGGCCTGTATGACCTGACCGACTGGGTCCTGCCCTCGCTGACGCTGGGCATTTTCTACGCCGCCTACATCGCCCGCCTGACCCGCGGCAGCATGTTGGAGGTGCTGAACCAGGATTACATCCGCACCGCCCGCGCCAAGGGCCTGCCGACCCGCCAGGTGCTGTGGAAACACGGCCTGCGCGCCGCCATGCCGCCGGTGGTGTCGTTTCTCGGACCGGCGTTTGCCGGCATGATCACCGGCTCGCTGGTGATCGAGCGCGTGTTCAACATCCCCGGCCTGGGCCAGCACTTCATCAGTGCGGCCTACAATCGTGACTACACCCTCGTCATGGGCACGGTGATCGTCTACGCCACCCTGATCGTGCTGATGAACCTGCTCGCCGACCTGATGCTGGCCTGGCTGAACCCGAAAGTGAGGTTGTGGACATGAGCCAGGCTGAAGCACCCACCAGCAATCCGACCCCCGGCGCCGGCCGGACCGCCCCGGTGGCGCAAGGCCCCTGGGAGCTGGCCGCCCGGCGCTTCCTGCGCCACCGGCTGGCGATGGCCTGCGCGGTCATTTTCCTGACCATCGCCGCGGCCTGCGTGCTCGGGCCGTTCCTCAGCCCGCACGATCCCAACGAGGGCGTCCTCGCACTCGCCGGCCAGCCGCCGTCGAAGTCCCACTGGATGGGTACCGACAGCAACGGCCGCGACGTGCTGACCAGGGTGCTGGTCGGCGGCCGGCTGTCGCTTGCCATCGGGGTCGTCGCCACCCTGGTCGCGGTCGTCATCGGCACCCTGTTCGGGGCCGTGGCCGGCTACCTCGGCGGCCGGGTCGACGCCTTCATGATGCGCATGGTCGATGTGCTCTACGCGTTTCCGTTGATCATCTTCGTCATCCTGTTGACCATGATGTTCGGCGATCTGTCGCCCACCCAGCA
>SKLO01000539.1 GCA_007123195.1 Verrucomicrobiales bacterium
CGGCACCCGTGATGGCAACTACAACTGGGGCTGGCCGCACGGCAACATGACCATGCGCGTCGGCGGTTCCACCGGCCCGGGCCTGACGTTCGAACCCGGCGAGGCCAAGCTGCTCAGCTACGTCAGGTCGCACAGCGGCGGGTTCACCGCCCATGACATGATCGAGGCACCGCCGGCCTGGTTGCCGAACCACGCCGGCCAGCCCAGGCATTTGGGCACCATCACCGGCAGTCCGAACGACCGGATCGCGATCGCCACCTCGCTGGCCACCTGGGACACCAGCGGCACTTCCTTTGCCGGGCAGAATTTCCAGACCACCTTCGATTTCCGCTGTGAGGCGCGCGCGGTCCACATCGGTCACGGCGGCGACTGGCAGCAGAAGATGTTCTCCGCCCAGGTCGGCTGGCGGCACGAGCCGGCCAACCCGCGCGTTGACTTCATTTCCAAGGACAACTTCCCCAGCCTCACCTTCGCCGAGCTGGACCACAACCCGACCCCGTTCCTGCATCTCGACGTCAAGCTCAAGACGCTGGATGAACCACAGCTGCCCAACAAGACCTGGCTGCATACCATCCCGTTCCACACCTTTGCCGCCGTGACCTCGACCTCGCGCCACTCCGGCCAGGGCGTTGACGCGTCGACACCCTTCTTCGCCCATCCCTACACCATGACCTTCGAGCAGGTGAACAACATCGAGGGCGTGATGCAGAACCGGCCGTTCTTCGGCCCGAGCAACCGGCCCGGAGGGCGGGAGCGCATCGTCTCCGCCTCGGTGCCGCTGGCGCCGCTGACGTCCCTCGCGCAGTTGCAAAACCTGCCGCTGCCGCCGATCGAGGGCTTGAACTGGAGCGGCTATTACTTCCAGAACCACGCCATCGGCAACTCGTTCGCCTCCCCCGGGCTGCCCCCCACCGCCGTCAGGACGCAGTCGTTCCCGTTCCACCTCGGCCAGTATTTCGAATGGCAGGGCGGCGACGTGGCCGGGCGCCTCTACGGGCGCGAATGGTACAATGTGGCCGATTACACCGTTCCCGGAGCCCCCGCCCTGGTGGTCGACCGCAGTTTTGCCGCCAACCAGCTGCTGTTTGACGACTACTTCTTCTCCTCCCTGGCCGCCAGGCAGGGTCCGGTGTTCCGCCGTTACGGCACCGAACGCGACCTCGACGGCGTCATCACGGATTTCTACCAAAACGGCACCGCGCTGCCGGTGGCGGCCTATCGACCCCATCATCCCCCGGGCGAAACCCCGGCCGACGCGATCAACCAGCTCACGTCCGGCACCAGCGTGACCCCCGACGCCTATCGGAAAAGCGCCGCCAGACTGATGGTCGAGGGCGGCTTCAACATCAACTCCACCTCGGTCGAGGCGTGGACCGCGGTGCTGTCGGCCGCCCACCTCAAGCGACGGGTGACCATGCCCGGCGGCAGCGCGCTCAACGGCCAGGACCGCGGCCAGTTCGTGGTCAGCCGCAATCCGAACCCGGCGGTTGCCGACGACAGCGAGGAATCGCGCTGGCTCGGCTACCGTGAACTGACCATCGAAGAAATCCGCCAGCTCGCCGAGGCCGTGGTCCGCCAGGTCAAGCTGCGGGGGCCGTTCCGGTCGCTGGGGGAATTCGTCAACCGCCGCCGCTCCACCGACGAGGAGCTGGCGCTCTACGGCGCCCTGCAAGCCGCGCTGGAAGATCCTGACGTCAGCATCAACGACGACTACCGCGGCGGATCGCGCGACCTCACCGCCGCCGACATCGCCGGCAGCAACTACCGTTTTCCAGCCGCCGCCATGGGATCGCGCTATCAGGGCACCCCGGCCTACATCAACCAGGCCGACATCCTCACGCCGATCGCCCCGATCATCCAGGCCCGCTCCGACACCTTCGTGGTCCGCGCCTACGGCGAAACGCGCAGCCACGACGGCAGCCGGGTGCTGGCGCGCGCCTGGTGCGAGGCGGTGGTCCAGCGGGTGCCGGATTACATCGACCCGGCGACCGACGCCGCCGAGGTGGTCTTCGATGACCTTGAGTCCGCCGCCAACCGCGCGTTCGGCCGTCGGTTTGTCCTCGTCTCATTCCGCTGGCTGCCCTTCGAACATGCGCCATGAGTTGCCCTGACGCCTCATCCCTGACCCCACGTTCCCTCATTCCTGCCTGCTACATGACCAGACTGTTTCCCGTGCGCGCCCTGAACTTCCTGCTGATGTCCTTGTTGCTTGCGTCCGGCGCGCCCGTGGCCTGGTCGCAGGATCCCGGCGACGGGGCATCGAAGGTGGAGTTCCGCGTCACCCGCTTCGATCCCGGCGACGCGCCGCCGCCGGAGTTCCGCGCCGGCACCGGTTCCGGCGCAGTCGAGTTCGAGGTGCCGCTGACCCATATCGCCGGCCCGTTCGAAGCACCGTTGCGGGACGGCGGCGTGCTCGACCTCTGGCGCGCCGGGGCGGAGACGCCGGAGATCTCGATCCGCATCGAGCCACAGCAGCTCGAACACCTGCTGCTGGTGTTCCTGCCTCGCGACGGCAGCTTCCAGGTGATGAAGGTCCAGACCCCGCCGTCGCGGCTCGGCGGCGGCGACCGCCTGATTGTCAATGCCACCCCCGGCGACCTCTCGTTCCGGCTCGGCGACATGGAGCCGCTGCTGGTTCGGCCCACCGAGTCGCGCGTGCTGAAAGGCCCGCCGGGCAACGAGATCGTCAGCCTGCCGGTGCTCATTCACCGCCGGGAGAACGACCGCTGGGAACTGGCCAGCACCGAGCAATGGCCGTGCGATCCGCGCTTCCGCCGGATCTTGTTCGCCTACCTCTGCCCCCGGCACCAGCAGCTCATGTTCCACGCCGTGTCGGAACGGATGGAGTGACGCCCGCTCCGCCAAAGCTGAGAAGGAGGCCGGGGGGAATCACACACAGCGCTTCACACCGATGACCTGACCCGTCTCGGCAGCCGCCGGCCAGGGAACGAAAGGATGCCGAAGAAAGGAACCAAAACATGCCAACCAAAATATGCCAGGCATGCAGTAGACAGTGGCGCTGGAGTTGGGTTGCTTGAGGGTTGGCAAGCGGTTGAAGATGAACCACAACAGGCAGTCGGGCCCAGTGGGTCCGGCGGGGCGGCGGACGGCGGCGCATCGGGCGGGATTCCGGAGTCCTCCAACATCGCCAAGCGGTTCATCACCAGAATCCAATCTTCCCAGCTCCAATTTCCAGTCCAGGTTCCAGCTGTAGGGTCCCAGCGTGTGCCGGACCGGCGGACCGCGAATGGGACTGGAGAGCGGCCACTGAGCTTTTTGTTTGACCTGCA
>SKLO01000481.1 GCA_007123195.1 Verrucomicrobiales bacterium
ACGTCACCGATGAGGTGGCCGCCTACCAACTGGCGCAGATCGAATTCCCGGGGCGGTTCGGGGTGTTCTACCAGCAGGACCGACCAACCAAGAACCAGCTCGAACAGCGCTGGATCGACAGTTCCCGCGAGAAAATCCAGGGCCAGAGCGGCCGCGATTTGCTCAAGCAACGCTTTGCCGCCCTGCGCTGACGGCGCTGCGGGGACCAGGTTGCAACCGCGCATTTTTTACGGCGCACCCACCGGCCGGGACTCGTAGCGTTCTGGAGGGAATCGTTGCCATTTGACAACCCGGCGATTCTCCCTTGTTCTCCACTTGTCATGAAGACCACATCCTTTACCCCTTTCTCACGCCGCAACTTCATCCAGACCGCCGTCGCCGCCGGCGTCGCGACGTTCGGCAGCCGGGCGGTTCCAGCCCTCGCCGACACCCCGACGACGTTCACCCTGGCGGACCTGCCCTACGCGTTCGACGCCCTGGAGCCACACATTGACGCCCGCACCATGGAGATCCACCACGGCCGGCACCACAACGCCTACGTCAACAACATGAACAGCGCGGCGGCCGGCCGCGAGGAATTGCAGGGCAAGTCGCTGTGCGAGATCATCGCCGACCTGACGGCGGTGCCGGAGGATATCCGCACCGCGGTCCGCAACAACGGCGGCGGTTGCGTCAACCACGACCTGTTCTGGGCCACCATGGCGCCGGAGGGCAGCACCGGCGAGATGTCGGACGCGCTCGGCAGCGCCATCGAGGACGCGTTCGGCAACCTGGAATCCATGCAGGAGCAGTTCAACAAGGCCGCCGCCACCCGCTTCGGCTCCGGCTGGGCCTGGCTGATTGTCAATGGCGACGGCAAGCTGCAGATCACCAGCACCCCCAACCAGGACAACCCGAAGATGAAGGGCTTCGTGCCGGACGACGAATACGGCGCCGCCATCCTGGGCATCGACGTCTGGGAGCACGCCTACTATCTGCATTATCAGAACCGCCGCGCCGACTACATCGGCGCCTGGTGGAACGTGGTCAACTGGGACGAGGTCTCCGCCCTGCACGCCGCTGCTGTGGCTGGCTGACCCGGTGCCAGACCAATCCCCCAACCCGCCCGAAGTCCATGTGTCGCCGGGCCACCGCCCCCGTCGGTGGCCCGGCGAACCTGTTTTCCCACTCAGAAACGGCGGTCCCGGCGTTGGCACCCCCCGGGCTGACAAACAGGCGCCCGGCCCCACCATCCACCAGCCCGGCTTGACTGCCGCCGGCACACACCACACCATCGACAGCCACATTCCCGCCACGCCACCTGCCACGCCATGTCCAACGCCGCGCCGACCACCATCGCCTCGCACAACCCGCCACCGAGCCCGCGGGAGAGCCGCCTGACCCTGATGCGCATCATGCCGCGGCTGCGCGCCAGCTTTGCCGACCACGTCGGCACACCCGACTGGCACGTGTTCGAGCAGCGCACCGGGCAGCACTTTCCCCAGTTGTTCGACCTGTTGTCCAAAATCTACGGGCCACGCTACGACTTCTTCTACCACGTCGAGACCATCCTGCAGACGGCGGCCCAAATGTGGCTCGACCGCCCGCCCGAGATGAAGAGCCTGGACGCGATGCGCGAGGCGCAACCGCAATGGTATCAGTCCAACCAGGTGATCGGCGCGATGGCCTACGTCGATCTGTTCGCCGGCGACCTGGGCGGGCTGCAGGAGCGCATTCCCTACCTGCAGGAGCTGGGGGTGAACTACCTCCACCTCATGCCCTTGTTCAAGAGCCCGCACGGTGACAACGACGGCGGCTACGCCATCTCAAGCTACCGCGAGGTCGATCCCCGGCTGGGCACCATCGGGCAACTGGGCGAGCTGTGCCAGGAGCTGCGCCAGCACGGGGTCAGCCTGGTGCTGGATTTTGTCTTCAACCACACCTCCGACGAGCACGAGTGGGCGCGGCGAGCACTGACCGGCGACGAGGAATACCAGGATTACTACCGGATGTATGACAGCCGGACCGAGCCGGATGACTATGAGCGCACCATCCGCTCGATCTTTCCCGACGAGCACCCCGGCTGCTTCACCTACCGGCCGAACATCCGCAAGTGGGTCTGGACCACCTTCCGCAACTTCCAGTGGGATCTCAACTACCAGAACCCGACGGTGTTCAATGCCATGGCGGGGGAGATGCTCAACCTGGCCAATGTCGGCGTCGAGGTGCTGCGCATGGATGCGGTGCCGTTCCTGTGGAAGGAGAAGGGCACCAGCTGCGAGAACCTGCCCCAGGCCCACTGGCTGATCCAGGCGTTCAACGCGCTGGCCCGGATCGCCGCCCCGGCGCTGGTGTTCAAGTCGGAGGCCATCGTGGCCCCGGACGAAATCCTCCGCTACGTGTCGGAAAAGGAGTGCCACCTGTCCTACAACCCCCTGTTGATGGCGCTGCTGTGGAACTCCGCCGCCACCCGCGACGCGGTCATGCTCACCCACGCAATGGAAAAACGCTTCGCCCTGCCGCCCAAGTGCTCCTGGGTCAACTACGTGCGCTGCCACGACGACATCGGCTGGGGGTTCGCCGACGAGGACACCCGCGAGGTCGGGGTCAACCCGTTCGACCACCGCAAATTCCTCAACGAGTTCTACAGCGGCGAGCACCGTTCCAGCTTCGCCCGCGGCGAGCGCTTCCAGGACAACCCCGCCACCGGCGACGCCCGCATCTGCGGCACCGCCGCCTCGCTCAGCGGCCTCGAGCGCGCGCTGGAACGCGGCGATGCAGACGATGTGGAACTGGCGGTGCGCCGCATCCTGCTGCTGCACGGCATCCTGTATACCATCGGCGGCATCCCCCTGCTCTACCTTGGTGACGAGGTCGGCATGCTCAATGCCCACGGCTACGAAGAGGATATCGACAAGCAGGGCGACCAGCGCTGGCTGCACCGGCCGCGGTTTGACTGGGACAAGGCCGAACACCGGCACGAGCCCGACACTCCGGAGGGAAAGATCTTCGGCGGCATGCTCAAACTGGCCCGGATCCGCAAGGGCAACCAGGCGTTCAACGACAAGCAGACCGAGATCATCCACACCGGCAACCCGCACGTTTTCGGCTACTTCCGAACCCATCCCGAGCAGATCGTGCTATGCCTGGCGAACTTCTCCGAGCATCCACAGGATGTCTCGGCCTCGCGCCTGCGCCAACTCGGCCTGCGCAAAACCTTCACCGACATCGTCGCCGGCCAGACCGTGGTCGCGACGCGCAAGATGACCCTGGAACCACTGCAGTTCAGCGTCCTGGTCGGCGGCGG
>SKLO01000136.1 GCA_007123195.1 Verrucomicrobiales bacterium
AACTCGCCGGTCAGCAGGCCGTCGGCGACGATGCCCCATACCAGCGGATGGAAGTTGACCAGCGGCACCGAGAACACCAGCAGCGCCATCGACGCCAGCAAGCGGCCCCGCCACGGCCGCAACCGTCGCCACACCTCGGTCGCAAGCCGGGCCGGCGGCAGCGGCTCCGGGGGGAGATCCTGCGTCGGGGGAGCGGCTCCGGCGGGATCGGCGGTCGGTGCCGGTGAATTGGGCATGGACGAGGTGGTGGCCAAGACGGGGACCATTACGCCCGAACGCCGGGCAAGTCAGCGGTCGATGTGGCTGCGGCGCGCCCCTCAGTCGCACAGCTCCCGCTTGCACGGCCCGGCGAACCCCGTAGCTTGGCCTCTTGCGACACCACCCGGCCCTTGTTCGCCAACGCTTGACCCGGTGCCGGCGGTGCCTCTCCGATCTATGAAGCGACGAAAAAACCGCAAGGCCGACCCTCACGCCGACCTCGCCAAATGGATCCGCACATCGATCGGAGCCAGGGAGTCGAGGAAGGACCTGTTGCAGCACCTTCGCAACACCGGCGACGAGGGGCCGGTCCGCAGCATCACCGCGGGCTCGGAGCTGACCTACTCGGGATTCGCGGTCCTGGCCCACCGCTTTATGGGCCGGGTGTTCGAATTCCCGCTGACCGACACCCAGACCGGGTTGATCGGCCTGCCCTCGAATGGCGCCGCGCTCCAGCACGACGATTACGACCCCGACCCGATACCGCCGAAGGGGCCGGCGCCGATCGAAATCGGGTCGCTGGAACTCGAGCACGCCGACGCGTATGAGCCTGGCCAGCCGATTCGGGGCTACTGCGACGTCCGCTATGCCGACGGGGCCGAGCCTTGGCTGCAGGCGCTGGCTGACTTCCACGAATCTCAGCAGGCGATGGCCGGGACGGAAGCCGGGAAGCCGCCTTTCGCCTTGGTGATCGACGCCGCCTTTGAGCCGCGATCGGAAGCTGAGGGAGTGATCTACCACCGCGGCTTCTGTTACCCACCCTTTGACCAGGCCACCCAACGCGTCGGGGCCGAGTACGTGCTCAAATTCGATTTTACCGCCGAAGGTGGACCCGCGGTGCCAAGCGTGGCGCGGCCGCAGTTGGTGGCTGCGTTCGTGTATTTTGCGGCCTCTGGTTCCGGCCCCGCGGGGCACGGGATCGAAATCGCGCCGCTGCTCAATATCGTGCCGCTCAGCAACCCGGTCGGCGCTCTGCTCACGCTGCGCTGACCGGCTTCGGCTTGAATCCCCGTCCCGCCAGACCCGGGCAAGTCAGCCCCCGCCAGGCTGAACGCACTCGAAGGCGGCGCGGCGGCCCAGGTCGCCAAGGAATTCGCGCGCCCGGCGGGCGCGGTCCATGATCTCGGCGGTGGATGCGCCGTGCCCGGCGAGTTCGAGAATCAGCGGTCCGCGAAAACCCCACCGCAGCAGCTGGCAGGTGAGCGACATCCAGTCGATCCGGCCCTCGCCGGGCGGCAGGTGGTCGTCGCGGTCGCCGCGGTTGTCGTTGACGTGCAGCATGCGCAGGTGGCCGGACAGCTTGTGGACCACGGTTGGCAGGTCCCCCGAGAGCCAGGCGTGACCGGTGTCGAGGCAGGTGCCGACGTTGGTGTCGCGGATGGCGCCGAGCAGCCACAGCATGTCGCTGGTGTGGCCGAACATGAGATGGGGCAGCATGTTCTCCAACAGCAACACGAGTCCGCGCTCGCGGCAGTGGCCGGTGACGTGGTTGAGCGACTCAGCGGCGTTGTGCATGCGCTGATACCACTCTGCGGCGGGCGGTTTGCCCTCCCGCTCGGGGCCGGGATGCAGCACCAGATAGCGGCATCCCAGCTCGGCGGCGGCATCGGCGGCGGCGCGCAACTCGCCGACAGCTCGCTCGCGCGCCCCCGGTTCGGGTTCGGAGATGTCGATGTGCTCGGCGAACGGGGCGTGCATGGAATTGGCCTCCATGCCCAGGTCGCGCAGCCGTGCCGCGGTCGCCTTGACGTCGTCCAGGTTGTGGTAGTCGAGGTGGTCGGGGAACGAGCACACCTCGATCAGGTTGAAGCCGCCGTCGCGCACCGCTTCGAGCACCTCGAGAATGGGGGTGCGGTAGAAGCAGCCGGTGGAGAATCCGCAGGGCCAGTCGGTCATGGTTCGCTGTGGGGAAAGGGGTTGGGATCGGGACCGGGCGGTGGCGGCGGCGCCGGTTGGGCAAGGGCGTCGTGCAGCGGCCCGAGGTCGCACGGCGGATCGCCCGGCCAGCAGAACCCGGTGGAACGCTGCCCGGGGCAGTTGAAGTCGCTCATGCGATCGAGCCCGGTGGCCAGTTGGCCGGCCACCAGCCGCACGTAGAAATCGGCCCGGAACGACGGGCTGTATTCGCGCCAGCAGTCGCCCCAGCCAAAAGCCGGATCCTCGAACTTCGATCTCACCAGACCGGCAATGTGGCGAGGATGCCAGCCCCGCGCAAGCAGGCAGCGGGTGACCAATCGAATGCCGCTGGGCTTGAGCAGCAGGTCGTTGGGATGGTTCAAGACATGCCGCACGCACCCCGGCAGGTCGTCCGTCGGGGTGCGGGCGTAGGTGTCGGACCAGCGCTCGGGCGGATCGTGCCGGGCCTCGTAGAACCGGTGGTGAAACGCGCGCAGGGGCGAGCGCAGGTAGTCGTCGAGCAGTCGGTTGGTGGCGTGCTCGCCCTCGGGAATGGTCACCGGGCAGCGCTCTGCCAGGGCCGCCACCTGACGCGGATCGCGGCGGCATTGCAGGGCCTGAACGACGTCCATCTCGAACTGCGGAATGGTGATGCAGGGCGGGATCTCTTGCTCGATCCCGTGGCGCGCGGCGAGGCCGCTGCGCCAGGGCTTGAGGTAGCGGGTGAACGGCACCCGGATGCTGCGCGTGTCGAGCGGGTCGCCGTATTCGGAGATGTCGACCGACACCAGTTCGCGCTGGCCCGAGAGGGCCGGCGGCACCTGCATGGCGGTGAGTTCCACCGGCAGCGCCGCCAGCGGTTCGGCCGCGGCCTTGATGCGGTGGGCGAGGTATTCCATCACCAGCGCCAGATTGGCGAACACCTGCTCGCCGTCGCCGCACTCGGCATTGGGGATCAGTCGCTCCAGCCGGCGGTGCAGCTCCGAGTCGCGGGCAAAGCGCCATACGAAGTGATGCCCCTGGCCGGTCAGCAGGTGCAGTGGCCGCACGCCCCAGCCGGTCAGCTGTTCCTGGATCACTCGCACCACCGGCTGCTGCAGGGCGAAGGCGCGTTCGGGATTGGT
>SKLO01000502.1 GCA_007123195.1 Verrucomicrobiales bacterium
CACAGGCTTTTCCCCTGGCCCCGCGGCAGCATGCCGATCACCCGCTCGCGCATCTCTCGCGCCGCCTTGTTGGTGAACGTGACCGCCAGAATCTGGTCGGGGCGGACACCGTCGCCAACCAACCGCGCGATGCGCGCCGTCAGGACCCGTGTCTTGCCGGTGCCCGCCCCGGCAAGGATCAACAACGGTCCGGTGTCATGCCGGACAGCCTCGCGCTGTTGGGGATTGAGCAGGCTGAAATCAAAACCGGCAGGACTTTTGGACATGCAATGGTGAAGCTGAAAGGAATCTGAAAAAGAAACGACAAATGATAGGCGGCCGCCCCCCACGCCCGGGAGCGGGACCATCGGCGGGCTCTTCAGCGCGGCGGCGGCGGCAATTCGTCCAGGCGACACAGATATCGGCCCAGGGTTTCCGGCAGCAGGCTGTGCTCCTGCTGCTGGATGCGTGCGTGCAGCGATTCAGCGGTGTCGCCGTCCAGCACCGGCACCCGGGCCTGCGCCAGCACCTCGCCGCCGTCGATCTCGGCATTCACCAGATGCACCGTGCAACCGGTCTCCCGGACACCGTCGTCCAGCGCCTGACGCCAGGCCTCAAGGCCCTTGTAGGCAGGCAACAACGATGGATGAATGTTGATGATGCGCTGCGGAAAGGCGTCGAGCAAAGGCGCCTTCAACACCCGCATGAACCCGGCCAGCACGACCAGGTCGACCCCGGCCGCGCGCAAGCGGTCGGCATACTCCTTCTGCCGCGCCGGATCGAACCGACGCGGATGGTCCCCGGCCGGCACATGCAGCGCCGGCAAGCCCAGGCGGCGCGCGCGCTCGAGGATTCCGGCGTCGGGTTGATCGGACAACACCAGTGCGATCTCGGCCTCGAGCCGCCCGGCGGCGATCGCATCGGCCAGGGCGACAAAATTCGATCCCTTGCCCGATCCCAACACCCCGAGCCGGGGCCTGCGCGGCGCCGTCAGACCGCCGGCCGCCGCGGTTTCCAGCCGCGCCAGCGTCGAACTGGTCGATCGACCACCCACCAACGGCAGGATGGCGATCTCGCTGCCAGCCTCGTCCAACGCCCGCCGCTCGTCGGGGTGCAGGGTCTCCGGAGTGTAGTCGCCGCCTTTGGCATACAAATGCGGGCGAATCCGGCGGATCAGATCAGTGACGCGCTCGGAATCAAACACCAGCACGCGGTCCACCGCCCGCAGCGAGCCGAGGATTTCAGCCCGGTCAAGTTCCGGCTGCAGCGGGCGCGCCGGTCCCTTGAGCACCCGCACCGAGGCGTCGCTGTTGAGCGCCACCACCAGGCAGTCACCGAGTGCCCGCGCCTGCCGTAAATAGCGCACATGGCCGGCGTGTAACAGGTCGAAGCAGCCGTTGGTAAACACCAGCCGCCGTCCCTCCCCGTCCAACCGGTCCCGCAGCCCGGCCACCTCGTCGACCGTGGACGGAATCAACGGTTCAGGCTCGGCGGGTTGTTCGGATGTGGCGGGCACCATGCCCGGTTTCCTTCCGACAGGCGCCGGCCGAATGCAAGGGAAACGACCCGCCTGCGGCATGTGATCCGGCGGTCGACAGGGCGCCGGGATTGTTCTATCGCTGGGAGCCGATTGATCGACCGGACGGGGCCCTGACCTGCGGCGTTCCGGCAAATTCCAGTCCGATACCGTCATGACCGAGGACCCACCCACCGACTGGCCCAACGTGCGCCTGCTGGCGCACCCTCTGATTCAGGACCAACTGGCCACGTTGCGCGACCGCGACACGCCGGTGGCCGGCTTCCGCCGGGCCATGCAGGCGCTGGCGGCGCTGATGGTGGCGGACGTCACCCGCGATTTCGAGATCCGCGACGCCCAGGTCACCACACCGCTGGCGGTGGCCCCGGCCAGCCGGCCGCTACGCCCGATCGTGCTGGTCCCGATCCTGCGCGCCGGCATCGGTCTGCTCGACGGCATGCTGCAGATGCTGCCACAGGCCATGGTCGGCCACATTGGCCTCTACCGCGATGAGGACACCGTGCGGCCCGTGCCCTACTACACCAAATTGCCACCGGAAGTGACGGATGGCGAGGTCCTGCTGCTCGACCCGATGCTGGCCACCGGCCACAGCGCCGCCAGCGCCGCCGCCCAACTGAAGGAATCCAAGGCCCGGCGGATCCGGCTGGTATGCGTCCTGGCGGCGCCGGAAGGCCTGCGCCAGTTCACCGGCGCCCACCCGGATATCAGCGTCTACTGTGCGGCGATCGATTCCCACCTCAACGACCACAGCTACATCGTGCCCGGTCTGGGCGACGCCGGTGACCGCTACTTTGGCACCGTGTAACGGCCACGGCGGCGGCGAACGGAAAACACAATCCCAAAGTGCCATGATGGAAGAGCCAACCGACCACCCCAGCAACATCGGCCGCCGGTTGGAACATGTCCGGCAGCGGATCGCCGCGGCGGCAGCCCGCTGCGGCCGTCGTGCTGATGACATCCGCCTGCTGGCGGTGTCCAAGACCGTGCCGCCCGGTCGGGTGGCTCTGGCCATCCAGGCCGGCCAAACCTGCTTCGCCGAGAACCGGGTGCAGGAACTGCTCGCCAAGGCCGGCGAACTGCCGGACTCCGTCACCTGGCACCTGATCGGTCATCTGCAAGGCAACAAGATCCGCAAGGCGCTCGAGGTCACTCGCCGGATCCACTCGATCGACTCCGCGGATCTGGCGCGGCAGATTGATCGCATCGCCGACGAACAGGGCCTCCACATCAAGGCCTGGCTTCAGGTCAACGTCGGCGGCGAGGACAGCAAATTCGGCCTCAGCCCGGAAGCGGCCGAGGTTGCATGGGAGACCCTGCTCGGGCTGCCACGGTTGGAATGGCAAGGTCTGATGACGGTGCCGCCATTCGATCCCGACCCGGAGGCGGTTCGCCCCGCATTCGTGGCCCTGCGGCAGCTGCGCGATCGGCTTGAAGCCGCGGGCGGTTGCCGGCTGCCACGACTGTCGATGGGCATGAGCCATGACTACGAGGTCGCGATCGAGGAGGGTGCCACCGATGTGCGCGTCGGCAGCGCCATCTTCGGCGCCCGCGCCCACCGGTAACCGGTGGCTTCCTAATATAAAGTGTCAAATATAAAGTGTCAGACACTTTGTATGTGATTGTGCTTGCGGGGGTTGGTGGGGGTGGTAGCATGGGGCATGAGACGTTCCAGATGGCTGGCGTGGCCGGCGAGCAGGGAGGGTTCAGCGGACAAACCGGTCGTTTACCATTGCATCAGCCGGGTGGTGGAGCGGCG
>SKLO01000604.1 GCA_007123195.1 Verrucomicrobiales bacterium
GACGTTTGGCAGAAAATGTGCAGATAGTCCGGCGACAGCACACTAGACGCACGTCCCCGCGGCAGGTCGGGCGCTCCCGGCAAACCAGCGGGAACCACCGGTTGGCAGTGCGCAGTTCGCTGCCTTCGCTCGCTGCCTTCGGTTTCGTCACCTGGAGGTTTCTGCCAGGTCGGCCATATCCAGCAGGTGGCCGTCGAAAAGGCAAAGGTGGAGAAAGGGGCGCGAGTTGATCGACTCATGTCCGCAGCGCTCCTGCCGCCGCGCCACCGATGACCATGCGCGCCACCCCGGCCCCTGCCTTGACCAGACCCACAAGGGCAGGATCTCGCCACGGCCTCATGCTCGCGACCATCGCCCTCGGGAAACCTCAGCGGTCGGAACCCTCCCCCGCCAGCGGACCGATGTAATCGCGCGCCAGCACGATGTGATCAAACCACACCGGCACCTGATCCGGCAGCTCGGTCACCCGGTTGCGGCGGAGGTTGTCGGCGGTGACGTAATGCAGCAGCCAGAAAAAATTGATCTTCAACCGCTCGTCGGTGCGCCAGCGCAACCCCTCGAACGGTTCGGCCTGATCGTCGCCGGCCGGTTGCAGTTGCAAGCCGAGCCCGGTCCAGTCGCCACGGGGCACGCCCTGGTGGAAATGCCCGGCCGGTTTGCCATCGATCCACAACGCCAGTTCGCCGTCGCGGCGGTCGGGCTGGTTGAGTTGCAGCATCACCTCGATGCACTGCCAGCGCTCGGTCGGGATGACCGGGTCCTCGATCATGCGCAAGCCGTTGCCCCAGTAGCGGCCGCCGGCGCTGGCCTTCATCTCGCACCAGTAGGCGTAAAAGGTCCAGTGGCCCGGCGCCTTGAGCCGGCCGTTGCCGCCGGTGGGCTCAATCCCGACCGTGAACCGCTGGTCGCCCGCCGGGCGGCTGCCGGCGCCGCCCTGGGGCCAGGGCGTGGACGGCCGGTAGCCGCCGAGGTGGACGAAGTGATGGATGTAGGCGGCGGGATCGGCGCCAAAGCGGACGTAGAACCGGGCGAACACCCGCTCCACCTCCTCCGGCAGGCGCCGGTAAAGATGGCCGCCGTCGTCGGCGCCGGTGGCCGGGTGGGCGGTCATGCGCAGCGCGGTGCGACCACGGCTACCGGGCGGTCGCTCGACCTCGCGGTCCAGCGCCAGCACGGCGTCGTGGGCGTTGCTGACGCTCTCCCAACGGCCGGCCAGTTGCCCGACCTCGTCCAGCTCGAACTGCTCCACCCACAACACCGCCGGGTCTTGTTCCAGCCCCTCATCGCCGGGGTAGCCGGCGGCAAGACCGGGACCCTCGGGCAGCGGCGGGCGGGCGTCGGCGGTAGTCGGCGGCGGCCAGACCACGCCGAGGCCAAGGAGCAGCGCCAAGGCGCCGGCGGCCGGCGCAACAGCGGTGGCGGACATCAACGCCGCAAGCGGGCGCCGGCAGCGGGGGCGGGGGCTCTGGGTCGTGGCGGGCACGGCTTGATTACAACCCGCCCGGCCCCCGGCGGCAACGACAAAATCAATGCGCGCCCGTTTGGACAGAGCGGATTTTTGCACGGTGACGCGGTCATCCCTTCGTGGTTGTGGCGAAGGCGAGGCGGTTGTTGAAGCGGCTCATTGCGTCGTGGAAGTCTCTGACAGTTGACTGGCGCTGATTTGGGCGCCCTCGTCGCCAGCTCATGTAGACGCCCAGCGCCGCGCGGCGCACGATGCCCAGCACCAGCAGCGCGTTGCGGTTGCGAACCCTGCTGGCGTCCTCGGCACAACTCACGTCAAGGCGCTGGTGCAGCCCTCCCTCGATCCCCCAATAGCGCCTGATCCGTTCCAGCATTTCCGCTCCCCGCGCCTTTTCCGGCGCCAGGCTGCACACATAAACCACGCGCTCCTTGGTGTGCTTGCCCTTGTCCTTGCCCCGCAGTATCCGGACCTCGCGCGTGATCTCCACCACCGAGCGCGCCCCCGTGCAGCAAAGCGTCTCGGCTTCCGCCGCCACCCAGCGCAGGCTGCGCTTCTCATGGCGCGAGCGGTTGTTTTTATCCACGCTTGCGGCGGTAACGCACGGCGGCGGCGGCACCACCAGCGCCAGACCGCTGCCCGAGGGGGGAAATGACCACCGTCTGGTGATCCTGTGGCTTCAGGCTGGCTTCGACGCGTATCTCCAGGCCCGCCTGGTTGCCTTTGACCGCCATCAGGTAGTCCGCCCCGTTGTCCTGATGAATCTGGCGCATGGTCTGTTGGCAGGAGTGCAGCGCGTCGAGCATGACGAACTTGCCGTCAAGCGGTCCCAGTCGCTTGAGCAACTCGCGCGCAGCGGGGATCTCGTTGCTCTTCTCCTCGACGGCCACCGTGCCCACCACCCGGCCCGAGGGCTGGCTCTGGGCGCTGACGAGCTGCGCCTTGCATTCGTCTTTGACGTGCGGTGTGCTGCCGCGCTGGGTCTTGCCGTCGATGGCGATCTGGTCGTCCTCTCCAGCGGCAGCCGCGCCGGGCCGCCCGCTCTTTGCCGATGGCACCACGGCCCCCGGCTCCGAGGCGGCGCGCTGGATCTGCCATTCGATGAGCACGCGCTCAAAGGCTACGGCATCGACGTTGGCCAGCACGCGTTGGAAGGTCGTCTCCTTCGGATAATCATATCTGCCATCGCGCCTGCGGTAGCTGCCCAGCGCTCGCAGCTGGAACTGGGTGAGCTTCGCGGCGAAGGCGGCCAGGTCGCGCTGGCCGCGCACGATGCCCGCCAGCGTCGCCAGCACCAGGATGGCCAGCAGGCAGGGCAGCGGGTAGTCCCTGCCCTTGCGCTTGCGCCAGTCAGGCACCTGAGCGCAGAGCGCGATCAGCTTGCGGATCTGGCGCACGGTGGCCTCGCAGCGGGGGATGACGGCGTCCTCGACCGACTGGAACCCGGTGGGCAGGCGTTCGGCGCAAAGGATGGCACGGGCGCCGTGGCGCAGCTCGCGCACCCAGAGTTGCTTGGGCCGGTCGTGGGCAACGTAGTAATCCTGGCGGCTGCGCCCGTTGCCCTGGGTCTCTCCGAGCAGCTCCCAGCCCTGGGCCCTGTAGGCCGTGCCGCGGAAGAGCTGGCTGTCGACAAAGCTTTCGGCCACAAGCACCGGATGCCCGTAGCTTTGCTGCCAGTCGTCGGCGAGGCGCTGGCAGCACAGGGCGAGCGCGCGACTGGCGAGGTTGGGGCAGTCGATGCCGGGAAGGACCAGAAAGCGGGCGTTGTTGGCCACCAGAGCGAGCCGGCGCCGACGTTGGGC
>SKLO01000109.1 GCA_007123195.1 Verrucomicrobiales bacterium
CGCAGCGCCACCTGGGCCATGCAAACCGCCGCCATGCTGATCGAGGTGCGCGAGCTGCTGGCCGAATCCGGCGCCGATGCCGCCACCGTGGTCGCGTCGGGCCAAGCGGCCGCCCTCGGCGACGGCGATCGCTGGCAGGTGCTGCAGTCGATCGAACACCAGGCCCGCCGGGAACTCGACACCGCCGGCTGGGCCGACCCGCTGGTGCGCCAGCGCCAGGCGATCCAGGCCGGCCAGGGCATCGACGGCATCGAGCGGGTGGTGATCGTCGCCGTGCCCGACCCGGTCGAGTTGGCCCGGCAATGGTGGGAGGCCCTGGCCAAACGCCTGCCTGTCGAGGTGCTGGTGTATGCCCCCGAAGGCCTGCCCGAACAGGGCCGGTTCGATCGCTGGGGCCGTCCGGAACCGGACGACTGGGAAACCGTGCCGCTGCCATGGGAACAATGGCCCTGCGGCATCGAGTTGTGGTCCCACCCCGCTGCCGCCGGACGCCACTGCGCCGAGGTCGTCCGTGCCTACGGCGATCGCTGGCCGCAATCGGTGGCGATCGCGGTGCCGGACGCCACCATGGCCGGGGACATCGCCGCCGGCATGGCCGAGGGCAATGTCCGGGCCGACGACCTGCAGGGGCAAGGCTGGAACCAGCACCCCTGGCGGCACCTGGTCCAGCGGTTGACCCGGGTGCTGGAGTCGGCCAGCGCGCGCGACCTGGCCGAACTGGCACGCTGCCGACCGGTGGTCAACTGGCTGCAGCGCCAACTGCCCGGGTTCGCCCCCGGCACCTGGCTGTCGTTCCTGGCCAAGGTCGCGCGCGAGGCGCTGCCCGCAGGCAGCGATGACTGGGTCGCCGCGCTCGCTCGCGAACTGGAAGGGCGCCGGCAGCGCCGCGAAGCCTCGGCGCTTGCGGCGGCTCCAGGCGATGGCAAGACGAACAGCGGAAGCGCGACGGACGATCGGTTGGAGCGGATGCGGCAGGCGGAAAACGCCTGCCAGCAGGCCGGTCCACTGCTGGTGGGACGGCTTGGTCGCCTCAACAGCCCCGCCGACCTGGCCGAGTGGTTGAGCGAACTGGCCTGCGGGGACAGCGAGGGCGAACCGGTTGCGGAGCAGGCCCACGCGATGGCCGGTTTGCTCGACCGCGTCGGCGCGGGACCGTTGCGCGACGGCCTGGCCCGGCGCCCGGCCGCCCTGATGACCGCTCTGGCAGGGCATCTCCAGCGCTGCGGCGTGTTCGCCCTGCACCCGGACGAGGGATCAGTGCCGCTCAACGGCTGGCTTGAAACCCTGTGGGAGGACGCTCCCCACCTGCTGCTCACCGGCCTGCAGGAGGGCGCCGTGCCGGAGACCGTGACCGGCCATCCATTCCTGCCGGAAGGCTCGCGGGAACAACTCGGCCTCAAGACCAACCGCCGCCGCCACGCCCGCGACGCCTACCTGCTGGCCTGCGCCGTGTGCGGCCGCGGCCCCGGCGGACGCACCGACATCGCCCTGATCAAGCGCACCACCGATGGCGATCCGCTCAAGCCGTCGCGGCTGTTGTTTCAAGGCGAGGACCAGGTGCTGCCGGCACGGGTCGAGCGCCTGTTCGGCCCGCCCGCCGACCACGCCTCGGCCGACCCGCCGAGCATGCCGTGGCAGCTCCGGCCGGAACTGGCCAAACGCCCCGAAAAGATCAGTGTCACCGCCTTCAGCGACTACCTGCGGTGCCCGTTCCGCTTCTACCTCAAGCAGGTGCTGAGGATGCGCGCCGAAGAACTGGACCGGCTCGACCTCGACCCGATGCAGTTCGGCAACGTCATCCACCACACCTGGGAACGCTTTTCGGCCAACGACCGCCACCTTGACTTGACCGACCCACAGGAAGTCGGCGCTGCGTTGATGGGCGCCTTCGAAGAGGTGGTGTCGGAGACCTTCGGCGCCCGGCCGCCGGTGGCGGTGCAGGTGCAGCTCGGCAGCGCCCGCAACCGGCTGCTCACCGCCGCCTCCCACCAGGCCGCCGCGCGCGCAGCGGGCTGGCGCATCATCGGGGTCGAGCAACCGCTGGAATTCAAGATCGGTGGACTCACCGTGCGCGGCAAGATCGACCGCACCGAGCAGCGCGAAGTGGACGGGGTCATCGAGTTCCGCGTGATCGACTACAAGAGTTCCGACAAGTCCTCCAAGCCGGACGAGGCGCATGCGGCCGTGCTGGGTTCACGCAGCGATCCAAGCCGCTATTCCAGGCAGGCGCTCGCCTCGCTGTCCGGAGGTGACGTCCCCGAGGTCGCCTGGAAAAATCTCCAGCTGCCGTTGTATGTCGAGCAGCTCCGCCGGCAGCATGGCGACCAGGTCCGGGTGCGCTGCGGCTACTTCAACCTGCCCAAGGCCGCCGCCGAGGCCGGGATCTGCGAGTGGACCGATTACGACCACGGCTGGCACCGGGCGGCCATGACCTGCGCCGAAGGCGTGGTCGATGCCATCCAGCGCGGCGTGTTCTGGCCGCCCTCGTCCGAGGTCAAGTCCACCTACGATGAGTTTTCCGACCTGATCCTGGATTCGCTGGAGGACAGTGTCGCCGCGGATTGGCATGCGACGCTGCAGGCCCACTGGCAGCAGTCCGGCCAGGCCGCCGGGACAAACGACCACTGAGCCGGCACCGCACGGAGGCGCCGGACCGCCGCGGGTTCCATGTTCAGCCAAAATGAAGTCCGCTAGCGCAACTTTGGTCCCAAACCCAGGCTCTTGAAGACCGTATAATCGGCCGGAACACCGGTTTTTGAGCTGGCCCTGACGCCGGAATGCCATTTTTATGAAGAAAATCCCCATTTTCCAGTTGCCAGAAATCGAATGTAAGCGACTTTGATGCCCTCAACCGCTATTTTCCAGCAATCATGAACCACGACACCATCGACGGCGCCCAAGCTCTGATCAAGACCCTCGACCAGCTCGGGATCGAATACATCTTCGGCTACTCGGGCGGAGCCGCGATCCCGATCTTTGACGCCCTGGAGACGGTCGAGACCAGGATGAAGTTCATTCTGGTGCGCCACGAGCAGGGAGCGGTGCACATGGCCGATGGCTACGCTCGCGCCACCGGCAAACCGGCCGCCGTGCTGGTCACCTCCGGCCCCGGCGCGGGCAACACCATCACCGGCATCATGACCGCCCACATGGATTCCGTGCCGATGATCGTCATCTGCGGCCAGCAGGTGACCTGGATGCTCGGCAAGGATGCCTTCCAGGAAGCGGATATTTTTGGCATCACGATGCCGGTGGTCAAGCACAACTACCTGGTCAAGAACACCAACGACCTGCCGCGCATCGCCCGCGAGGCCTACCACATCGCCACCACCGGCCGCCCGGGCCCGGTGCTCATCGACGTGCCCAAGGACATCAGTCAATCCCCGTTCACCGGCGATTTCGACGCCGAGATCGACCTGCCGGGCTACCACCCGGAACTCGACCATGACATCGATGCCGATGCCATCGACGCGGCCGTCGAGCTGATCAAGGGCAGCCGCAGGCCACTGATCCTGGCCGGTCACGGAGCCATGATCGCCCGCGCCGACCGCGAACTGATGGAGCTTGCCCAGACCCTCGGCTGCCCGGTCACCAGCACCCTGCTGGGCAAGGGCGTGTTCCCGGAGACCCACCCGCTGGCGCTCGGCATGCTCGGCATGCACGGCACCGCCTATGCCAACAAGGCCATCGTCGAGTGCGACCTCATCCTCAATGTCGGCTCGCGTTTCGACGACCGCATCATCGGCAAGGCCCACTTGTTCGGCCGCAACGCCAGGATCGTGCACATCGACATCGATCCCGCCGAGATGGGCAAGATGATCGTGCCGCACGTCCAGGTCATCGGCGACGCCAAGGCCGCGCTGCAGGCGCTCAACCGCAAGATCGCCCCGCTCGACAGCGCCGAATGGCTCGAGCACCTCGACGGCTACAAGAAGAAATACCCGCTTGGCTACCGCAAGCAGGGCGGCCTGCGCATGCAGCACGTGCTCGACGAACTCTACAAGTTCACCGGCGGCAAGGCCATCGTCACCACCGACGTCGGCCAGCACCAGATGTGGGCCGCCCAGTTCTACCTCAACGACGAAAGCTACAAGTGGATCACCTCCGGCGGCGCCGGCACCATGGGCTTCGGCTTCCCCGCCGCCATCGGCGCCCAGCTTGCCTGCCCCGACGAGGACGTCGTGGCCGTGGTCGGCGACGGCGGCTTCCAGATGACCCTGTTCGAACTGGCCACCGCCGTCATCCACAAGCTGCCGATCAAGATCCTGGTGCTCAACAACCACTACCTCGGCATGGTGCGTCAGTGGCAGGAACTGTTCTTCGACGACCGCGAGTCCGGGGTCGACCTGCTCGGCAACCCGGACTTCGTCTAGCTCGCCGAGGCCTACGGCGCCGCCGGGTTCAACATCAAGCGCCCGGCCGACGTGCGCAAGACGCTGGAAAAAGCCTGGGAAATCACCGACCGACCGGTGGTCATCAACGCCGAGTGCATCAAGAAGGAGAACGTGTTCCCGATGGTGCCCTCCGGAGCCGCGATCGAGGACATGCTCATCGAACCGCCCAAATACAAGATGGAAAAGCCCGTCGGCTCCACCTGACCTGACCAGGGCGGAACCTGCATCCTTTGCTTTCCAGCCTCACGAGGCCAGCAGGATCCTGATCATCCGCCAGGTCCATCCACGGACAGCCACCCGACCCGACCGCTCCCTCATGTGAACCTTCAGCCACACGACTTCATCGCCACCACGACATGACCATCGGCATCACCACCACCGACAAGCAGCCGCCGCCCAAGCCCGACATCATCAACATGCACACCCTGAGCATGTATGTGAGCAACAAGCCGGGCGTGCTCATGCGCATCTGCCAGGTGTTCGCCCGCCGCGGCTACAACATCGACTCGCTGGTCGTTTCCAACGGCCGCGACGCCCAGTTCTCGCGCATGACCATCGGCATCAGCGGCGCGCCCGATGGGCTCGACCAGATCATCAAGCAGGTCAACAAGCTGATCGACGTCATCCACTGCTACGAGCACGCCGGCCAGGACGCGGTGGTGCGCGAGATGGTCATGATCAAGATCGTCTGCGGCCCCGAGCAACGGCCCGAGGTGCTGCAGGTGGTCGATCACTTCGGCGGCAAGACCGTCGACCTCACCAACAGCTCGCTGATCGCCATGGTCCACGGCGCCTCCGACAAGGTCGATGCCGCCGTGCGCATGCTCGGCAAGTTCGAGATCATCGAGACCGTGCGCACCGGCAAGGTGGTCATGGCCCGGGGTGAACAGCCGACCTGACCGGCCGGGGCCATCCCGGTGACGCCGCGTTTCCTTGCGCCACGCGCCTCATCCCGCGCGAAGCGCGCAAGGAGCAACGGCATCCCTGCCGTTCGGCCCCGCACACCTTCGACTGCCGCGGTCCTCTCCCGCCTCGACCCTTCGCGGCAGGGATGCCGCGGCTCCTTGGGTGCCCCCACGTCACGCGCCTCTCCTCGCGCAACCGGCAACGGACTTCACCCACCCGCCAGCATCGGCGGCCGCGGCAGCAGGTGGTCCAGCCACTCCCCAGGCTCCCCCTGAGCCCCGTCCTCCGCCGCATGCACCAGGTTGACCATCTGCCGCGCCGTCACCCAACGCACCCGTAACCCGGGGTCGCGCCGTCCCAGCTCGGCCAGCGCCCGGCAGAATTCCAGCATCGGCTCGCCCAACAGCATGTCGTAGTTGCGGGCAATGCCGCCATGGGTGTGCAGCTTCACCAGCACCCAATCCGGCCGCCCCTCCACATGAATGCCCAACCGGCTCCACACCTGAAAACGATCGACCCGCGGCGGATTGACCCGGGTCAGATCGGCGTTCTCAATCCGCGGCAACAGCCCGCGCTTGCGCCGTCGCCAGTTCAATCCCAGCGGCCCCTGCACGATCAGCAGGTGATCGTCGAGTTTCCGCAACCTCGTGTCCCCGGCCACCGCGGCCACCCCGCGCTCATGGGACCGCGGCTCGGGTGTGCAACGTGCGTAATAGATCGAATTGATGGTGCGGACCTGGGTCGGGTGCGGCGCCGACGGCATGGTGAAGTCGGCGTAACATCCGGTTTCGCGCAGCAGGCTCAATTCATCCGGCACCCCGCAGTTGACCCCGCGCGGATCGGAATGGTCCAGGGCCCAGTTGCCGTGGATGAACCCGTAGCGCGGTTTCCCGTCCGGCATGCGCGCCAGAGCCCCATGCCGCGCCAGGTCGTCCACCCCTTGCAACAGCAACCCGCGCAACGACTCCCGGGTGTCGTTGTCGTGATGCAGGTGCAGCTCGATCTCGCTGCCGCTGGCCCGGCACAAGTCGGCCAGCGGTTCCATGTGCTCGGGCCGATACTGTTCCACCGGACTGAAAAAGCTGTGAACCGGCACCGGCACCCCCTCCTCGCGACACCTCCGCTGCAGCTCGGGATACTCCTTGAGCCAATGCCGCACCCGTCGCCCGGCCTCGTCCTCGCTGCCGGCATCGTGCCGCGGCTCGAAGTGGTCGCACACCGCCAGCATCACGTGCAGCGGACCGGGCGGGCGCCGGTAACGACGGCGCGCCAGGTAGGCCGGAAGCCAGAGATCGAGGGACTTGACCATGATGCCATCACGCCAGGACCCTGCGGCCGCCGGCATTGCCTGCTACCAGCACGACCCCTCGTAGTGTTCGGTCAGGGTCTCCAGCCCCGGCCAGCCGTTGACGTCGATCACCACCTGCGAGCGGTCGAGCGCCGACGCCAGCCGGTCCAGCCCGGTGCAGCGCTGCGCCACCAACACCACGTCCGCCCCGTCAACCGCTTGCTCGGCGCTGTCCGCCAGCAACCGCCCGAGGTGCGGCATGCGCTGCCGGATGTCGCGCTCGTTGGCACCGGTCAGGGCTGACAGATTGACCAGCGGATCGTAGATCGACAGGTCGATCCCGCGGCCGAGCAAGGTTTCCGCCACCGCCACCATCGGGCTGCCGCGCAGGTCGTCGGTGTCGGCCTTGAACGTCAGTCCCAGAATCGCCAGCCGTCGCGGCCGGTGGACCTCGATCTGCGCCAGCAGCGCGTCGAGATGCGCCTGATTGGTCGGCAGCACGCTCTCCAGCAGCGGCAAGGGCACCCCTTCCTGGCGCGCCAGCGCTCCCAGCGCGCTCACATCCTTGGGCAGGCATGAGCCGCCGAACGGGTTGCCGGGTCGCAGGTAGTATTCGGAAATGTTCAACCGCCGGTCGGCGCACACCGCCTCCATCACCTCGCGGCCGTCGATGCCCAGGTGCCGGGACAACCGGCCGACCTCATTGGCAAAGGCCACCTTGACCGCATGAAAGTAATTGCAGCTGTATTTGATCATCTCCGCCCCGGCCCAGGTCATCACCCGCGGCTCGGCCACCGTCACCTCCGCCACCCGCTCCAGCAGCCGCGGCGGCGCCCCGTCGGCAGTGCCCACCACCGCCAGCGACGGATCGGCAAAGTCGTTCACCGCCGTGCCCTCGCGCAGAAACTCCGGGCACACCACCACCTCAAGCGCGCCTCCGTCAATCAACCCGGCAAAAAATTCGCGCACCAGCGACCGTGTGCTGCCCGGCAACATGGTGCTGCGCAGCACCAGCAGCCGAGGCCCGTCCGGATGGGGATGGTTTGTCAGGGCCGCGGCGATCTCGGCGCACACCGCCCGCACGTAGTCAAGGTTCAACCGCCCCGACGCCAGCGACGGCGTGCCCACACACACCATCAGCACGGACGCCCCGGCGACCGCCTCGACAGAGTCGGTCGTGGCCCGCAAGCGGCCTTCCGCCATCGCCTCCGCGATCAGCGGATCAAGCCCCGGTTCAACGATCGGCGACCGCCCCGACATCAACGCGTCCACCTTGCCGGGATGCACATCGACCCCGCACACCACGTGGCCGCGCGATGCCAGGCAGCCGGCCGTTACCGCGCCGACATAACCAAGGCCAAAGATGGCAAAACTGGAGTTCATGAGAAGGATACGCCGGCCCGCCGCCGCCTCGCGGCCAGCCGATGGATGATCCTTTCCCTAGCACGGGTCGAGGGCAACGCCAGTGCGAAACCGCCGCCCGACACCCGGATGAGCCGTCGCCGGTGGCCATGTTGTCCGCGTGATCACCGGTTGACCCGGCCCGATGAGGGGCGATGAGTGCGCCGCATGGGTCACGCCGACAACTCCACGCCCCCGCCCGCCGCCGAGCCGGAGTCGGGCGACCGCCGGCCGCGTCTGCTGTTCGTATCAAACCTGTTCCCCGACCGGGATCAACCCGTGCGCGGTCAGGACAACGCCCTGCTGCTGGGGTGGTTGCGCGCCCACTACCAGGTTGAAGTGCTGGTGCCTAGACCGTCGCTGGTCTGGTGGCGCCGTCCCTGCTGGCAACCCCTCGAGCGCGACCGGCCGCTGCAACCGCTCTACCTGCCGGTCCCCTACGTGCCCAAGTGGGGCGATCGATGGAACCACCGGCTGATGCAATGGCGCCTTGGCCCCGCCCTCGAGCAACGCCATCAGGCAGGCCGCTGCCAGCGCCTGCTGGCCAGCTGGCTGTTCGCCGACGGCTGCGCGGTCACCCGCTGGAGCACCCCCCGCCAGATCCCGACCTGCCTGATCGCCCAAGGCAGCGATGTCCACCAATACCTGCAGCGGCCGGCGCGCCGCCAGGCGATCCTGCAAGCCGTGCACGACAGCCGCCGGGTGATCACCCGCAGCGAGGCCCTGCGTCGTATGCTGGTCGACGCCGGCGCCGACCCCGCCTCGGTGCGCTGCATCTACAACGGGGTCGACACCAGGTTGTTCCATCCGGGCGATGCCGCCGAGGCCCGGAGCCAGCTCCAGCTGCCCGCCGACCGGCCTTTACTGCTGTTCGTCGGCAACCTCCTGCCGGTCAAAAATCCCCACCTGCTGCTGCAAGCCGTGGCCCGGCTGTCGGCCGACCTGGCCGCAGACCGCGCTCCCATTCTGGCCATCGTCGGCAGCGGTCCGATGCAGTCCGAGCTGGAATCGGCCGCCGCCAGCCTCGGCATCGCCCCTCAACTGCGCTGGTTGGGACGACAGTCCAGCGAACAGGTCGCCCTGTGCATGCGCGCCGCCGACCTGCTGGTCATGTCGAGCGTCAACGAAGGACTGCCCAACGTGATCCTCGAAGCCATGGCCAGCGGCCTGCCGGTGGTGTCGACCGATGTCGGCGGAATCTCCGAATTGCTGCCGATTCCCGGGGCCGGTCGTCTGACAGCGCAAGATGCGGGTGAATTGGCCCGCGCCATGCTTCAATTGCTGGACGACCAGCGCTCCGACCGCGCGTGGATCGCGCAGCGTGGCCGCAACCACGATTGGGCAGGCACCGCCGCCGCCTACCACGACTGGATCGAAGCCAACGCCAGCGGATCCTCGTTTTCAGGCTCATAATGTTTGACAACTAGGGGTATTCCCCTAGCATCCAGATAGTTCTCTTGCTCGCGCCCGCACCGGTTGTTGACCCCGGTTGCGTCACCGTTCCATTCTCCTTGCCGCTGCCCCTGCCTCGTTGACCTATGGCTTCAGTCCAGCACCGCTCCAGACATTGTTCGATCGCCGTCTGGCACTTCTCGCTGGACGTCGTGCTTTACACGCTCGCCTTTTATGGGGCGGCGATCATCCGCTTTCGCGACCCGTTGCCGGACAAGTTCTACCTCTACCTGCCGGCCCTGATTTGTGGCGGCCTGGCAATGGCTTCCGTGCTCTATGTGCTCGGCATGTATTCGGTGCGCCGCCTCGACTTCGGCCGCCGCTGGAACCTGACCATGGTCACCATCGGACTCGTCGCCGGCTTGCTGATCACCCTCGCCATCGGCTCGATGATCTTCTCCGCCCGCGTCGGCCGCGGTGTGCTCCTCGGTGCCCTGCCCGCGGTCATCCCTCTGATCCTGACACATCATTACCTCGTGCAACGCCGCTTCGCCGGCATCAGCGAACGCTGCGCCCTGCTCGTCACCAGCGCCCTCGACGAACGCGGCGCCCGCTGGCTGGCCGACCTCGGCCGGCGCAGCAACGGCTTGGTCGGCATCATCACCGCCGGCGATTACAAGCCTGTCATTGACCTGCCGGTGCTCGGCCGCCTGGAGGACATCGAGTCCCAGCCATGGCCGCGCGAGGTCAGGCGGATCATCTGCTCCACCCATCACCTCTCGGATGAACTGATCGGCAGGGACCTGCGCAGTCTGCGTTTCCACGGAGTCGATCCCATCGCAATGACCACCGTTTTCGAGGAGTCTCTGCACGCCGTACCTTTGCAGTTGGTGGATTCATGGTGGCTGCTCAACGCCGCCGAGCAGATCGACATGCGCTACATCCGCAAGTTCAAGCGGCTGTTTGACATCTTCGTCTCGCTCAGCCTGCTGATCCTGTCCGCACCCTTGCTGCTCGGAGCCATGCTGGCCGTGCGCCTGACCAGTCCGGGACCGGTTTTTTACCGTCAGGAGCGGAGCGGTCGCATGGGCACCCGGTTCACCTGCTACAAGCTTCGAAGCATGCGACCCGACGCCGAACGGGATGGCGCCCGCTGGTCGGCCGACAACGACCCGCGCGTCACCCGCGTCGGCGCCCTGCTGCGCAAGTTCCGCATCGACGAAATCCCGCAACTGGTCAACGTGCTGCGCGGCGAGATGTCGTTCGTCGGCCCGCGCCCGGAGCGGCCGGAGTTCGTCGACCAACTGTCACGCGAAATCCCCTGCTACCGCGAACGCCTGCTGGTGCAGCCCGGCCTCACCGGTTGGGCCCAGGTCAATTACCGCTACGGCTCCACCGTCGACGACGCCCGCCGCAAGCTCGAATACGACCTCTACTACATCAAGCACATGAGCCTGCTGCTGGACGTGTTCATCCTGCTCGACACGGTCCGCATCGTCATCCGTGGCGGCGTCAGCGACGCCTCCAGCGCCACCCTCCGGCGCGTGGTCGACTCGATCCGCGAGGACAGCGGGCGGGTGGTGGTGCGCGATGGCGTCACCACACCGGCCCATCCATCGGCCGCCGATGGCACCCCGGCCTGAGCGCCGCCGCCGGTCTCCGTCGTCCCCCGCTCCCACCCGGAGTCGCAGCTTGCAAGGGCGGCCGAACCCGCCACCTTGACGTCCCGTGCGCAATTACCTGCAACTGCTGCAAGCCTACCGCGGTCTCGCCGCCATCGCGGTGCTGATCTATCACCTCGGCCTGCTGGCGGAACGGCGCATCGGCACCGAACTGCTGTCCGGCCTCACCCACGCCGGCGAGGTCGGGGTCGATTTTTTCTTCGTCCTCAGCGGCTTCATCATCCTCCACATCCACTGGCGCGACCTCGGCCGCGCCGACACCGGCCCGCGTTACCTCGCCAAGCGCGTGTTCCGCATCTACCCGATCCTGCTCATCATCACCGGCGTGAAGTTCGCCTACGTCCTCGTTGGCGGCGGCGGCATCGAGGAGGACGCCCTGACACCGGAGAAGGTCATCGCCTCGTTCCTGCTGATCCCCCTCAGCCCGGGCGATTTCCCCATGATCACCGTCGCCTGGACGCTGATGCACGAGATGCTGTTCTACCTGCTGTTCCTGCTCGCCATCCTCTACGGCAGCCGCTTCGCCGCCGTCATGGCGGTCGCCTGGGCCATGACCACCGTGGCGCTGCAACTTGGCTGGGGCGGTCGTCTTGGCGGCATGCCGGGCTTTGTCTTCAGCAGCTACAACCTGCAGTTCCTGCTCGGCTGCGCGGTCGTGCTGGTGCTGCGGCGCGACTGGATCAGCCCCCGCCTTGCCCTGGTTCTGATCGCCACCGCCGCCGCCATGCTGGTCACCGCCACCGTCGCCCTCGAGCATGTGCTCGCCTGGAGCCAGCTCGGCCAGCGCCTGTTCTGGGGTCTCGCCTTCGCCGTGCTGGTCGCCGGCAGCGTGGCTTGGGAAAACCGCCGCCGCACCCCGGTGCCCCGCAGCCTGTGCCTGCTCGGCGACGCCTCCTACTC
>SKLO01000403.1 GCA_007123195.1 Verrucomicrobiales bacterium
AACCCCCGACCAAGTCGGTGTGCCACCTGCTACAGGGGCGGCTCCCTCGGGTCCCAGCACATGATCCACTGCAAACGGCTGAATGGTCATGGGCAAGCCCCAGGACGTGGCCAGGCTTTCGAGGGTCAATTCGGGGCTGGGCTTGGCGAACGCCACCACGTGCGCGCCCATCGCAGCCACCGCCGCCGCGTTCTCGACGTGGTCGAAGTGATGATGGGTCAGCAGCAGCCAATCGGGGCGCACATCTTGACCGTGCAGCCACTGCGCGATGCCCGCCGGGGCATCGATCAGGATCACCGGCCCGTCGCCATCTTGCGGGCGCAGCAGGTAGCCGTTGGTCTGGGCAATTCCGCCGGTGTAGATTAGGCAGTCGGGCATGGGTTGCATGAGCCATCCTTCGGCGTGGTTCGGCTAAATGCAAACCCCGCAACTGCCCATGGCGGTCTCGTCGTTCCAGTTGTCGGGCATCGTGTTGGCCGCGTGTCCCGCCTCAGCCGGCCCCTTGACTCTCACATCGATCAGGTGTTGGCTGGCGGTCATGATCGACCCTCTTGTCAGACCATTTGCCACCCTTGTCCTGTTCTTCGGCTTTGTCCTCGCCATCCCTGAAGCTTTGGCCGACCCTGAGGGCGCTGCGGCACCCAAACGCGTTCTCTTTCTCGCCGGGCCAAACAGTCACGGCTGGGGGCAGCACAAGCATATCGCCGGCAGCACCCTGTTGCGAGACTCGTTGATTGAGCAAACCGAAGTCGAGGCCATCCTGATCACTGAGTGGCCCAGCGCAGACGAATTGGCCAAGGCCGATGTCCTGGTGATCTATGCCGACGGCTGGCAGGCCCACCCGGCCAACGACAAGCTTGAAGAACTCGAAGATTTCATGAATGCCGGCAAGGGCCTGGTGGCAATCCACTGGGCTACTGGAATTCAGGCCGCCGACCCACAGGCCACCGACCAGGGAGCCGATCCCCGTCGCAAGCGCTGGCGTGATCTCATGGGTGCGGACTTCGAAGCCTATCACTCCATCAGCAACTTCTGGACAGCCACTTTGTCAGAGCCCGTCAACCACCCCGTATTGCGCGGCATCAAGCCGTTCTCGCTTTACGACGAATGCTATTTCCACCTCCGTGAGTGCGGTCATGAAGACTGCAAGGTCGAACCTCTGTGGCTCGCCCACCCGCCGGCCGAAACGATTCAGCCAGGTCACAGCGCCTCACGTGGCAACGACGCTGCCCGCGCCGCTGTGCACGAACGCAAGGAGGAACAATACATCGCCTGGGCCTTTCCGCGCCCGAACGGCGGTCGCGCCTTCGGTTTCACCGGCGGGCATTTCCACTGGACTTGGGCACACGATCAGGCTCGCAAGCTCGTCCTCAACGGGATCTTGTGGAGCGCCGGTGGCGAAGTGCCTGCCGACGGTGTTGAATCCACCACTCCCACCGCCGGTCGCATGCTGGAGGACCTGCCCGACCGCAACCCCGGTTGGACAGAGGCAGCTCTTCAGCACGCCCTCGACCGCGCTGCCGAGGGCGACATCGTCCGCTGGCTGGACTACAGCGGCAGGCCCCTTCCCGAACCGCAGACCCAGGAATGATTTTAGTCGGGGCCGTTCCTGAAACGGCAACCCAACTGCCCACACCCGGACAAAAGGCCGAACATCTTGTTCATCGCCGTTGACGATCTACGTCCTCAAACGCGGGCTGACGGCCATGAAATCATGCACCCGCCGAACATGGTCCGATTGGCTACAGCATCACCCCCAACGAGCTTGATCAGGATGAGGCGAAGCTGCGGGAGGTGATCCACGGTTACTTTGCCTCGGTCAGTTATGCCGACGCCCAGATCGGCAAGGTGCTGGACGCGCTCGATGACCTGGGACTGGCGGACAACACCATCGTCGTGCTGTGGGGCGACCACGGCTACCACCTCGGCGAACTGGGTTACTGGGGCAAGCACACCCTGCACGAGTATTCCATGCGGACCCAGTTCATCATGCGCACGCCGGACATGCCCCAGGCCGGGGTGGCGACCGACTCGATCACCGGATCGATCGATATCTATCCGACCCTCGACGATGAAATTGACGGTGGCGCATTCCGCCCCGGCGGCCATGTTGAAAACAACGCCCGCCGCAGCCTTCCCATGAACATCGGTTTTGTTTCCACCCGCCTCCAGGGCATCGACGGTGTCAGTCTCGAAACCACCAAGTGGCGCACAGTCCTGCAGCGCAACGGCCATGAAGCCTATGCGTTCGCGGGTCAACTGGACTGGCCGCCGGATCGCTCCTTCCTCTGTGAAGCGGCGTTCTTCGGCGAACCCCGGGTGGCGGCCCTGCACCAGCGCTTGTTCGGCACCGAGCAGCGCTCGCGCCTGGACACCAAACTGCTGCACGAACTCAAGGAAACCCTCAAGGACGGCCTCTACCAGTTCGTCGGCCGGTTCCGGCTCGACCTGCTGATCCCGCAGAACATCCTCGCCATCCCGATGAACCTGCCGCTGGGCTTGGCGCTGGTGGAATTCTACCACGAGACCCGGGTGCCGGTGATCGCCCATCACCACGACTTCTTCTGGGAACGCCACCGGTTCCTCACCAACGCCGTGGCCGACATGCTGGAGATGGCGTTCCCGCCCGCCTTGCAGCGGCCCGACTTCCGTCACGTGGTGATCAACTCGATGGCGCAGGCGGACCTGGCGCGCCGCCGCGCCGTGTCCAGCACGGTGGTGCCGAACGTGTTCGACTTCAGCAACCCGCCCCCGCCCGGCCGGCTCAGCGAGCGCGAGGTGCGCGAGCTGGCGGAAATTCCCGAGGGCGACCTGATCCTGCTGCAACCGACCCGGGTGGTGCCGCGCAAGGGCATCGAATACGCCATCGACCTCGCCTTCGCCTTGCAGCAACACGACCTGTCCGCCACCGTACTGGTGACCCATGCCGCCGGTGACGAGGGCTTCGATTACCAGTCCGCGCTGGAGCAGCGCGCGGCCGCCAGCGGGGTCACGCTGCGGTTCATTGGCGACCGCGTCAGCGAGCACCCGCGGCCCGGCGGCAGCGTCAGCCTGTGGGACATCTACCCGGCCGCCGACCTGGTCACCTACCCGAGCCTCTACGAGGGTTTCGGCAACGCCCTGCTGGAGGCGTTCTACTTCCGCAAGCCGGTGCTGGTGAACCGTTATGAGGTCTACCGCCGCGACATCGAACCGCTCGGGGTCGACGTCATCTCAATGGACCGCGCGGTCACCCCGGCAGTGGTCGACCAGGCGATCG
>SKLO01000628.1 GCA_007123195.1 Verrucomicrobiales bacterium
TGCTTTTTCCCAAGCTCGGCGTTGCTCCTCAGTCGCGGATGTTCATCCGCTCCCTCGTCGCGCCTTGATCTTGAAAAAAATCCCTCGCGCCTTTCACCCAGCTATTTCGCGATCACCACACCAGAGCCGACCACATTCAATCCCGGCGAATTGCCGTTGTCCAACCCCACCAATCCCAAACCACCCCCACCACCTCATGCGCCCGGTCCACCCCACCCGTCATTGCCCCGCCGAACGCTCCCGCTGCCGCCGTCTGCTCATGGGCGCGCGCCCGTGCCGGCCGGGGGTCGTGCTGCTGGCGCTCGCCCTGTCAGCGCTCTTGAACACCGCGCCACCGGTCGGCGCCCAAATGCCAGCGGAGCCGCGGGAATTGCAGGACCTGCGCAACGAATACCTGTCCAAGGTGGCCAACGCCACCCGCACGGTCACCGAGCAATACCTGCAGGCGCTGCAGAGACACGAGCGGGAGCTTGGGCTCAGTGGCAATTACGAGGAGGCGATGCGTGCCGCCGAGCGTCAGGAACAACTCAGGCAACAGCGCCGGAACATGGAGGCCGGAGCAGCCGAGGCGCCAGGCAACAAGATCACCCTGCTGCCGGCCGACGCCCGCATCAGCGGTGCCACCAGCCACGACAGCCGCGAAAAAATCCTCTCCAGCTGGCGCAGCGTGGGCAGCAGCGCCACCTGGGAAGTGCTCCGGCTCGAGCCCGGCATCTACGAGGTCCGCATGCTCTATTCCGTGGGCGAAAGCACGCGGGAACGCTCACGGTTTGGGTTCGAGGTCAACGAAAGCAACAACCGGACCGGTGGCACCCTTGAGTTCCGCGAGGTGACCAACCTGCCTGGCGGACTGGACAACAAGGTCAACTTCACCGTCGAGTCCACCGGGGGCTGGAATGCCTACGAAATGGTGACCCTCGGCACCTTCAACCTGCAGCGCACGTCCGCCAGCTTCCGGATCGAGGCCACCGATACCCGCGGCGGGCCGGTGTTCAACCTCAAGGGCATCGAACTGGTGCCGGTGACCGGCCGCGAGGACAACGGCAACGGCCTGGACGCAGCCGAATCCTCCCTCGGCAGCCCGACTTCCGAGCCGGAGGAACTGACCCAGTTGCGGCGCAGCCATCGCCAGCGGATCGACAACGCCGTCGCTCCACTGGTCGACAATTACCGTTCCGCCCTCGCCAGCCTCGAGCAGCGGTTCATCAACGCGGAAAACCTGGTCGCCGCCCAGATCTCCCGCAACGAAGCCATCCACCCGTTGCGTCGGATCGGTCTGAGCCCCCTGCCAGGCCAGCAAGAGGAGGATCTCCCCGCCGGCCAGCGGCGCTTGTTGCCGGGCGGCTTCGAGGTGCTCGAAGGGGCGCGCTTCATCGACCATCCGGACAACCGTATCGACGCCTTCCACGTCGAGCACGACGGCCAACGATTCCAGGTGCGGCTGTATTTTGTCACCGGTCCGCATCCGGACCCCGAAGATGAGGACGCCAACCGGGAGGTGGCGGAGTATTTTGGCATCAGCACCGCGGACGCCGAAAACCTCGCGCTCACCGCCTTGAACTTCCTCGGCCACTGCCTGCAGCAACACGACTTCGCGGTCGCCACCCAGTGGGTGGCCGATGACCAGGGCCGCTACTTCGCCCGGGTCATGTTGCCCGATCTCGGCTCGCTCGAGCGCGCCCTGGTGAGTCGCGGCCTGGTCGCCATCCGTGGACGGGTCATGGAATCGGCCCACATGCCCGCCGAAGACTACGTCAATTCGGTCCTGAAAGAGGCGGAACAAACAGCCAGAGCCGGGCGCCACGGTGGCTGGGGACTGCGTGAAAATCTCGACGACGCCTTCCGCGACGCCAACCAATAACGCGGACATCACGGACATCATCATGCATCCACGACCTCATCCAATTTGCAACGCCCCGGCACCGCCGCGCCCGGGCGCCCGGGTGCGGCGGCTCCTGTCCGGCCGCCCCGCCGCGGCTGTCGCGGCGTTCATGGCCATGACCATGGCAGCCTCCCCTCACGCTCCGGCCCAGTCCGAAGAGCGCGTGGACAGCCGCATCGACCACCTAGAATCCCTTTATCAACAACGCACCGCCCAGGACCGTGATCCCCTCCTCAAGCAATACATCGAAGACCTTTCCAAGCTGCAGGAAACCCTGATCAGCCAGTCACGGCTCGAATCGGCGCGCGCGGTGGAACAGGAAATCGAGCGTGCAAGGGAAGCGGTCAACCTCGGCACCGAGCTGGCGCTGCCGGTCGATGAGGAGACCCTGGTCGATGCCGAGGACCTGGAAGCGGTGGCCGCCTATCGGAGGCCCCTGCAGGACGACGCCTACGTGCTGGTCATGCCCGGCGGCTTCACCACTTCCATCGCCACCACCTGGGGCCGGCTGCGGGAAAGCCCCTCGCTGATGGGAGACCAAACCGCCTCACTGGGATCACGCGCCTGGACCGGAACCCAGCTGCCCGCTGGTGATTACGAGGTCGTGGCCGCGCTGCGGTCGCGCGCCGACACCATCGGTGGCCGGCTGACCGCCCGCATCGGCAGCGCTGCCACCGCCTCGCGAACCGTTCGAGGTGTGGTGCGCAACCCTCAGGACGACCCTCTGGTGTTCTTCAACATGGGCACGATCACCATTGAAGAAACCCTCGACGGCTTTCCGATCGAGGTCGAGGCGCGGACCCGCCGCACCCGCGACGAGGGAGGACGCCCGGTGGCGCTGCTGGCCCTGATCCTCATTGCCCACGGCAGCGATCCCGCCGACGACCCTGACGCCGACGGCGCCGAACGGCCGATGCGACGACCGGCATTTGGCGACGATCCGGATCCGCTCGGCAATGGCGGTGAGGTGCCGATTCCCAACCCGTTCGCCAACCCCGGCTGAGCAGCCATGTTGGCGACCCGCATCCCGGTCCGCAACAAGGAACCGCGGGTTCTGTGGAGCACCGTCTCTGGTCCGTGCCGGTGAAAGCAGGGCACGAGCGGGTCATTGGCCGGAGCTCAAGCACCTCTCAAGGTCCGCCGGGATTGATGCGTTGTCGATTCCGCCCTGGCCTGTGGCCGGAGACAAGCCTCCTTCGCCAAGGCTTCGGCGCCTGCAAGCCTCCTTCGCCAAGGCTTCGGCGCCTGCAAGCCTCCTTCGCCGAGGCTTCGGCGCCTGCAAGCCTCCTTCGCCAAGGCTTCGGCGCCTGCAAGCCTCCTTCGCCGAGGCTTCGGCGCCTGCAAGCCTCCTTCGCCAAGGCTTCGGCGCCTGCAA
>SKLO01000430.1 GCA_007123195.1 Verrucomicrobiales bacterium
CAGATCGCCGAACTCGAGGAGGAGGTGAAGGAAGTTCAGAGCCGGCCGCCGTTCCGCGGGCGCTACATGACCGTGGCCGAGCACGAGCCGGGCGATGTGCCGATCGCCATCCGCGGCGACTACGCCCAGCCCGGCGCGGTGGTCGCGCGCGGTTTCCCCGCCGCGTTCACCTGGTGGGACGAAGAACCCCTGATCAGCGACCCGGAGCAAAGCGGTCGCGCCGAGCTGGCGGAGTGGATGACCGACCCGCGCAACCCGCTCACCAGCCGCGTGCTGGTCAACCGGGTGTGGCACTGGCTGTTCGACGCCGGCCTGGTGCGGTCGGTCGACAACTTCGGCGCCACCGGTGACGAGCCGACCCATCCCGAACTGCTCGACACCCTGGCGGTCGGCTTTGTCGACAGCGGCTGGTCGCTGAAGCAACTCGTCCGCGAGATCGTGCTCAGCGCCGCCTGGCAGCAGTCGAGCGAGTCCCGCAGCGACATCGACGCCATCGACCCCGACAACCTGCTGCTCGCGCGCATGCCGCTGCGGCGCATGGACGCCGAGGCCCTGCGCGACACCATGCTGCTGGTTTCCGGCCGGCTCGATCTGACCACCGGCGGCTCGCCGTTGGCGGCGACCGGGGAGGCCGACGCCAACAGCACCGCCACCCAGAACATGGAATACAACTGGAAATACGACGACACGCGCCGCACGGTGTATTCCCCCGGGTTCCGCACCAACCGCTTCGACTTCCTGCTGACCTTCAACGGCGCCGACCCCAACGTGGTCACCGGCGCCCGCCACATCAGCACCACCCCGCCGCAGGCGCTCTACCTGATGAACCACCCGCTGGTGCTGGAGCACGCCGCCAGCGCCGGTGAGCGCGCCCTTGAATGGCAACACGCCGGCGCCAACGGCAGCGACAACGGCCGCGCGGCCGAGGAAGCGGCCACCATCGACGCCGCCCTGACCCGGCTCTGGCGCAGCGCCCTGAGCCGGCCGCCGAGCGACACCGAGCGCGAACTGCTGCGCGACCACATCGCCGCCGCCGGCGACGACCGGGACGCCCGGCGCCAGGCCTGGGCCGACGTCGTGCAAATCCTCTACGCCAGCATCGACTTCCGCCACATCCACTGATCACCCCCGCCGGGCCGGCCGCGAAAGCTTGACACCGGGCCGGCCCCACTGCTTTCATCAACCAACCACAACCATCCAACCCACCGCCCGGCCCGCGACCCGAGACCCAGCCGAATATCCTGACATGAATCCCACCAGCTTCACCCTCAGCCGCCGACGCACCCTGCAAACCATCGCCTGCGGGTTCGGTCATCTGGCCTTTTCCGGCCTGGTGGCCAACCGCGCCATGGCCACCAGCGCGCTCGACGGGCCGGTCCCGTCGCACTTTGTGCCCAAGGCCAAGCGGGTCATCTTCCTGTTCATGGCCGGCGGCCCCAGCCAGGTCGACACCTTCGACCACAAGCCGCGGCTGTTCAGCGACCACGACAAGTCGTTCTACTTCGACGATGCCCGCTCGGTGGCCAAGACCGGCAAGGGACGCGAGTTGAAGGTCATGCAGCCGCACTGGGACTTCCATCAGCACGGCGAGTCCGGCGCCTGGATCTCCGACCTGCTGCCGCACCTGCAGCAGCACGCCGACGACCTCTGCTTCATCAAGTCCATGCAGACCGAGGGCGTCGCCCATGGCCCCGCCACCCTGTTCCTGCACACCGGCGCCACCCAGTTCGTGCGCCCGTCGGTCGGCTCCTGGATCAGCTACGGCCTCGGCAGCGAGAACGACAACCTGCCCGGGTTTGTCACCATCCAGCCGGCGCCCACCAACGGCGGCCCGCGCAATTACGGCGCCGCCTTCCTGCCCGCGCGCTACCAGGGCACGCCGGTCTATCACAACGGCGGCAAGCTCGAGTTCAGCAACCTCGAGAGCCGGCGCGATCCCGGCCAGCAACGCCGCCAGCTCGACCTGCTGCAGCGGCTCAACGAGCAACAGCGGCTGCCCTATGCCGCCGAGTCCGAACTCGACGCCATGGTGCGCTCCTATGAAATGGGCTGGAACATGCAAAGCCACGCCCCCGCCGCGCTCGGACCCGACCACGAAACCGAGGCCACCAAGCAGCTTTACGGCATCGGCGAGAGCGAAACCGACGCCTTTGGCCGCCAGTGCCTGATGGCGCGCCAGTTGGCCGAGTCCGGCACCCGCTTCATCCAGGTCTGCTACGGCGACAACTCCAACAACCCCGCCTGGGACCAGCACTCCAACATGCCGCGCCACGAGGTCCACGCCGGCCGCACCGACAAGCCGGTCGCCGGCCTGCTGACCGACCTCAAGCAGCGCGGTCTGCTGGAGGACACCCTGGTCTGGTGGGGCGGTGAGTTCGGCCGCACCCCCTATGCCGAGAACAACGGCACCGGCCGCGACCACAACCCCGGCGGCTTCTCCGTCTGGCTGGCGGGCGGCGGCGTCAAGCCCGGCATCAGCTACGGCGCCACCGACGACTTCGGCCACCACGCGATCGAGAACCCGGTCCACATGCACGACCTGCATGCCACCATCCTGCACCTGCTCGGCATCAACCACGAGCACCTGACCTTCCGCCATGACGGCCGCGACTTCCGCCTCACCGACGTCCACGGCCACGTGGTGCGCGACATCATTGCCTGACCCGGATCCGGCGCGGGTTGAATCGGCGGGACCGGATCCCGCACCTTGTGCGAAAGCGAAAGTGCGTCGTGCCAGCCCAAGCCAATGAGCAGCGCTGGCAACGGTAGGGCGAGCCGTCCCTGGCGAGCCGCGTTCGCCGGACCGGCGTGGAGATGGGGGTGGCGGAAGGTTCACGGCTTGCGGGGGCTTTGGCTCTCCTCCGCGGGCCATGCGCGGGCGGGTTGGTGTGCGGGGCTGTGGGGCGGAAGGAGGTCATTTGGCCTGCGCGGCTCGGCAGGGACGCCTCGCCCTACCCCGGGGGGTGGCAATCCCGCGGGGCGCTTCGCGCTGGCCAAGCCAAATAGGTCCACCCCCGGAAGATCTCTGCGGGCCGGCCTGCATTCCCGCCAATCCCCCGCCATAGGCACATCAAACCCACGACAGCCGCTCGCCTCCCTTGCAGGCCGTCACCTGTCAACCAAGAGCTGCCGCCGCAGCCAGGCCTGATCGCATCGCCGATCTCCATCACGCATCCCCCCAGCGCCCAGTTCACCGCAGGCTAGCCGACGCAACGCCGTGGGTTGGGTTGTCATCCGAACAGGGCGTGGTCA
>SKLO01000288.1 GCA_007123195.1 Verrucomicrobiales bacterium
CAGGGCCAGAAAGATCAGAATACCTGGTTTGAACGGCGATGGCATGGCGTGAAGCTCGCTGTGGCCCTCCGCCCTCCAGCCCGCGGAGGGCCCGGAGTCGGGTGTGCGGGGGAGGGGCAATGGGGGCAACAACGACCAACAACTGCCCGGGCTGACCGGATCAGTCAATGAAATACCGGTGTCATCGGACGGTTCACCCCCGCGAGTGGCGAGGGATCGGGGCTTTGGGCGGCTGGTGTCCGATCCCGTGCTGATTCTGCCCGCTCTCAGGCGATGCAGCTCGTCAGGTTCGATTCAGGCCCGATCCAAGGGCTGTTCCAGCGGTGGCACCCGGGTGGTGTGCCTGCCGCAGGTCAACGTGGCCGGACGGTTCGGGTCCGGTCGCTTGGCCAAGGGTCACGGTTTGGGGAATTCGAGGGGCTCAACGCCCGGCCCAATCCGTGTTTGTTCCCGCCGTCACGACGGGTGGAGATTGCGCATCCCGTTCCCCGGGGCGTGCCACTTGCTTGCGCTCGCGCGCCGGGAAGTGCACGCCCCTGCCTTGCCCGGATCCCAAGGGAATCCACAAGGACTCGGGGGGAGGCGGCCGGGCCGTTCAGTAGCTCCGGGTGGTTTGGGTTCTCCGCGCGCTGGTCGAGCCGGTGATCGGGCTGAACCCTCTGGTGTCCACTTCTGTGGTTGAGCTTGTGCTCGTGGTGGGAGCCGATCGTGGCGTGGACTCGACGGTGGTGCAGCTGGCAAGCAGGGTGATCATGGCAGCTGTCATGGTACTGAGAGTTAGAATCTTCATTGGATCAGGTGGTGTTTTGGTCTGGCCTGTGGCGGCCTTTTGGTTGGTGGTTTTTTGGGGCGGATCGATTTCGATCTTGGAAGCTGGAACACGGGGGCAGGCGAAGCGGTGTGGCCGGGGCCGGCAGGTGATCAGTGTTTCCGGGTCATCGGGAGAACGTGATCGGGCGCCGGTCATGCCCGTGGTGTTCTGACAGTCTAGCGTAACCGGGCTGGACCGCCATGGGGTCTAACCCGACCGCAACGTTCGCCCGGAGGCAGCCGTGCGCCAATGCGGTGGGCCGGCCGAGCCGTTGCCCGGCTTCACGGATCACGTCCACTCAGAGCCGATGGCAAAGGGGCGCCACCCCACGCGGCGTTGGGCCAAGGGACGAAGGCCCGTTGGGCGTGACGTCATGACGGGTCCATGCCAGGCGGGTGTGCCGGGCGGGTGCGACCAATCGACAACAGGCCACCTCGCACGGCGCGCGCGAGCCCTGTGGTCATCACAGCGGCCGCTTCAGCGGCGGCGGCGGCCGAGCAGCCCGGCGAGGCCGATGGCCACCAGCACGGCATTGCCGGGCTCGGGCACGGCGAGGAATTCGACCGACAGGGTGCGGATCCGGCGCACATCACCTCCGGTGTTGGTGGAGAAGGCCGAGGTGATGGCGGAGCCGCCTGCCCCGCCGTCCTGGGTGCCGAAGGCTGCGCCGGCCCAGCCACCACCACTCCCGTACTGCCCGCTGCTCAGCAAGTCTACCGGAGGATTGACGGAAGGCGTTCCCGAGGAGTTCTGGCTGCCATTGTTGACGACCATGCCCAGCACCAGGGAGTCAGGGCCGGAGGTGGTGATGCTGGTCTCGATCGGGTCACCAGTAGGGCTGAGCGGATTGAAGTTGGCATCGGCGGTGGCGCTGGAGTAGAAGCGCGCGTCGGTGTTGCCGACCCCAGGCAAGGTGCCCTGCAGGCCGAAGATGAGATTGTAAACAGCGGGCGATTGGAAACAGGGCAGGGGTCGGGCAGGGCCGCCTCACGATCCGATGATCTCGACCAGCTCAACGCGGCGGTTCAACTCGCGGCCGGCCTCGCTGCGGTTCGATGTGGCCGGTGACATCATGCCGGCTCCGGCGGCGCGCAGGCGTTCTGCGGCGATCCCGTGTCTGGAGACGAGGTGCCCGGCGACGGCTTCGGCGCGGCTGAAGGACAGTTTCAGGTTGTATTCGAAATCGCCGACGCTGTCGGTATGGCCGACCACGAGCAGCTTCAGTTCCGGGCGGTCCTTCATCAGCTGGGCGATGTGTTCAAGTGACTCTCCGGATTCCGGCAGGATCTCGTCGCTGTCGAAGGCGAACAGGATATTGTGCACGGCGATGCGTCCGTCGACAATGAGGCCCTGCTCGAGAGCGTCCGGCTCGAGTACTCGGTGTTCCATTTCAATTTCCAGTTCGCCCCCCTGAACCACCTCCACCGAGATGATCGTTGGTCTTCCCCCGAAGGAGCCGATGACCTCGCGGCCGCTGCGTCGCAGCGCGTTGAAGGTGGACACGGCCACCACCACGCGTCCGTGCTGCGGGTGGTTGATCGCGGCGGCAAGGTAGCGGAAGTCGGCCTCGCGCGGTGAACGCTCGTGGGTGGTGCTCAGCGCCTGGTGGCGCAGCGTGTCATTGCGGGAGAAGAACGTGTAGCCGTTTTCGCCGTCGAGGTCTTCGCCCGAAGCCGAGTAGAGGATGTCAAACCCCGCATCCTCCAGGGCCTTGGTGTAACTGCGGTGGATATGCAGAGTCGAGGCGTCCTCGGGCATGCCGTAAACGATGCTCCAGTGCTCGCCTTCCAGTTTTTCCGCCTGCGGGTATTTCCAGCTCCTGTTGCGCGCGTTTTCGGGGTCGCGTTCAAGCTCGACGGCCCCGGTGGGAATGGCCACCTCTTCCAGCTGGCGGTAGGTGTGGCTGAGGATTTCCGAGCCGGCGACCCGGGGCACCAGAGGGTGATCGCTGGCGCCTTCAATATCCGCCGCCCGGAGGGCTGGCGACATGGCGGCGGCAAGCACGAGGAACATGGCGATGGATGCGGGCTTGGTCAATTTCACGGGATGTTGCTTGTTTGTCGGGGCGACGTGGCGGTCGGCGCCGCTGCCCTAACGGGGTATGACAGGCGAAGCAACCGATACAATTCCATCTGGCCGCGAAATCCGAGGTTGGTGGGATGGACGGGAGCAAAGGGCAGCGCATTCCATTCGCCTTCTCCAGCGCGAAGCACCCCGCGGGATTGCCACCCCGCGGGCAGACCCCGCGGGGTAGGGCGAGGCGTCCCGGCCGAGCCGCGCAGGCCGAACGACCTCCTTTCGTCCCATGGCGCCGCAGTCCAAACCGCCCGCGGATTGCCCGCGAAGAGCCAAAGCCCGGCAAACCGTGAAGCCGCCGCTGCCGCCATCTCCGCGCCCGTCCGGCGAACGCGGCTCACCGGGGACGGTTCGCCCTACCG
>SKLO01000437.1 GCA_007123195.1 Verrucomicrobiales bacterium
CTGATGCTGACCGCCGACGGCCCCAAGGTGCTGGAATACAACTGCCGGTTCGGCGACCCCGAGTGCCAGGTGGTGATGCCGCTGTTGCGCGGCGATTTTGCCGGCTATGTGCGCCAGGCGGCGGACGGCCGGTTGCAGTCGGGATTGATCGAGCTGACCGACGGCTGGAGCGTCGGCGTGATCCTGGCGTCGGCTGGTTATCCGGACAGTTCGCGGTCAGGCGACCGGATCGAGGGACTTGAGCAGGCGACCGCCGCTGGCGCGCGGGTGTATCATGCCGGCACCCGGCGCACGCGTGATGGCCAGGGCTACGAAACCCACGGCGGCCGGGTGCTGGCGGTGGTGGCCACCGCCGCGGACCGGGCGGAAGCCGTGACCCGCGCCTATCTCGCCGCGCAGCATGTGCAATTCGAGGGCAGCCAGCGGCGCGGTGACATCGGGCGGATGCATTTCGAGGGTTGATGGCATCGACCGCGCCTGGCCGGCACTCACCCAAGCCTTGAACGATGGAACAACACCCGCGATGGCAGGATCTCTGGGAATGGGCATCCGACCCCCAAAGCGACGAAGTCGGGCTGCTCGACGCGCTCGGCCGCCTGTGGGACCGGCTGATCCTGGCGCCGAAACCGGTGGGTCTGATGCCGTTCGGCTGGCGCGAGGCGGATTACCTCAACGCCCGGCTGGCGTCGCGGGTCGCGCGCTCGGTCGATCCGGGGGATCGGCCGCACTGGCGTGACGAAAACCTGTTCGTGGCCAGCGAATTGGCGATGGAGGGCGGGCCCGAGCCGTGGATGGCCGATTGCATCCGCGCCATCACCAGCCGCGAGGGGATCGAGGGCACGTGCCGGGTGCTGGTGACCAATCCGTGGAACCGGCTGAGAGCGGATGCCGACGGCGGTGGTGATCTGCGCGACCAATTCGCCAAACGGATCGGCATTGAGCCGGAGCGCCTGATCATCCGTCCCCCTGAAGAAGCTGAACGACCCACGTATGGCGACGGCCTGGTGTGGCTGCTTCGACGGTTGCAGGGCACGAGGGTGCGGCGGTTGTGGCTGTTCCATCATCCCAGTGACGTCGGCGCCGCCGGTCTCGCCGCGGTGCCGGCCCTGGCCGCCCAGCGCCTGCTGGCGCACCATGTCGATTCCACACCCTGCGCCGGACTTTACCTGCCCGGTCAGGTGATCCTTGATCCGGGCGATGTGCCTCACGCATGGAGTCGCCAGGCCGGCTTGGACAGCCGGTTGCTGCCGTTGACCTGCCCGGACCCTGGGTTGTCGTTGCCCGCGTTTTACCGCCATAACGTCCTGACTACCTGCTGTGCCGGCCATGCGGACAAGCTCGACGGGGTGCATCCGTTCAGTTACGACGACGTTGTGGAGGCCATCCTGCAGCGCACCAACTGGCGGCACGTGCATATCGGGCCGGTCGATGAGACAAGGCTGAAGCGCTGGCACGCGATGGCGCCCGACGCCGAACAGCGTCTGCTGCACAAGGGCTGGGTGCCCGACCTGGCGAGGGCGTTCCACGATTACGGGGTCGACGTATGCATCACCTCGGTGCCTACCGGCGGGGCGCGCACGGCGGTCGAGGCCATGGCCGCCGGAATTCCCTATTGGTTCCAGGCGATGTTCAGCACCAGCCGCCACGGCGGCTTGCCGGCCGCCCGGCGTCGGATCTGGAGCACCCCCGATGATCTGGTGGCCCAGCTTGAAAAGGTGACCGTGGAAGAACTGGAGGCCTATGCCACCGACCTGCGGCGGCATTACATGCGCTTCCACCATCCGGATGGCTTTGCCCGCCGGCTGGAGGAGGCCCTGGAGGCGCCCGGACACCCGGAGCCGCTCGACGGCACCCAACTGGCGCTGGCGGGTGCGCTTGAGCAGCTGCGGGTCGAGCAACTCCAGGTTCTTGAGTTGCGGGACCAACTGAAGCAGGCCGACCGTGAGATTGGCCGACTGGCCCGCGAGGGCGGACGCCAGGCTGACCGGCTGCGGCGCACCAGCGAGCAGGTCGAACGACTCAAGGCCCGCGCCCCGCGCCGGTGGTGGTTTCCGGGTCGCCGCAGCGCCGGTGACGAATCCTCCAGCGGGACCGGTGACCGCCCACGATCCGCCCGGCTGGGCGATCAGTCACGCCGGCAGGATTCGGGCGGTTGAGCTGGTTGACCGTCAATCTCATCAATCCCGCCCCATCAGCAGCGGCAGCAGGTAGTAGAGGAACCAGGCGAAGGTGCTGATGAAGGCGGCCACGTAGGTCCAGGCAGCGGCGTCGAGCACGTGGTTGACGCCCTGTTGTTCCGCCCCGGGCTGGATCATGCCGGTGCTGGTGAGGATCGCCTTGGCGCGCCGGGTGGCGTCGAACTCGACCGGCAGGGTGATCAATTGAAACACCAGCAGGACCCCCATGCCGAGCGCCATCAGCAGAAACGCGGTCTGCAGGGGAATCAGGCCGCCGAGGATGCCGAGGATGGGGACCCAGAACACCAGTTGGCTGGCAAATCCGGTGATGCCCACCGCCGCCATGCGCCACTGCAGCGGGGCGTAGCGCTCGGCGTGCTGGATGGCGTGACCGGCCTCGTGCGCGGCGATGCCGAGCGCCGCGACCGAACTGGTGCGGAAGTTCTCCGGCGACAACACCAGCCGGCGATGGCCTGGGTCATAGTGATCAGTCAGGGTGCCGCGGCCCTCGACGACCTCCACGTCGCGGATACCGTAGCCCTGCAGGATCATGCGGGCGGCCTGGGCGCCGGTGACACCGGAGCTGGAGCCGAACTGGCGGTAGCGGTTGTAGGCGGACTTCACCCGCGACTGGGCCCACAGGCCCAGGCCGAAGGTGAGAACGATGACGAACAAGAAGATCGGAAGCATGGTTGGTAAAAAAGTTGGGTGATCCGGCCCGCGCGTCGGGCCGATGGTGTTCTCATGAAGAACGATGGCGGACCCGCCGGCGACGCGGGAAAGCGGTCTGTGGAACCGGTTCACACACAGGGGCCGCCCGCGCGCGGGCGGCCCTTGGCAAGCGGCCGGAGCCCGGCCCGGTCATGCACGATGAAGCAAAGCCGGGCCCCGGAGCGGCGTTGCCGCCGCGGGTCAGTTGATTTCGATCTGGCGCGGCTTGGCGGTCTCGGCCAGCGGCAGTTGCAGGCGCAGGATGCCGTCCTGCAGCTGGGCCGACACCCGGTTGCTGTCGATGTCGACCCCGACCTGCAGCCGCAGACGGTAGTCGGCGTCGGCGCTCTC
>SKLO01000228.1 GCA_007123195.1 Verrucomicrobiales bacterium
CACCAAGCGTCCCGCCAGCCACCCACCGCCTTCACCCTGGCGGAAGTGGTGATTACACTCGGCATCGTCGGCAGCGTGCTGCTCACCCTGCTGGGCCTGCTGGTGATGGCCGTCGACCTGTCGGCGGACGCCTCCCGCAACACCGTGCTCGGCATCATCGTCGAGGACCTGCACGAATCGATCCGCGGCGAACCACTGGTGGCCGGCACCCTGGCCGAACCGAGGTTCTACGACCAGCGCGGCGCGCGCGTGCGCGGGCAACCCGGCGCCTGGGAACTATCCAGCCCTCTCGCCACCGCGCCGATGTTCCGGGCCGAAGTCCGGCTGGAACCAATCCACCCCAGCCAGGCCCCCGCCAACGCCGACGGCCTGCTGGCTTTGCGCCACGTCATCCACGCCCGCATCCACCCGGACACCGGCGAACCTTTGCAACCCGAACACCCCGAGTGGGAACTCGTGTCATTGGTTGGCACCGCCACCGCGCCGATGTGGCGGCAGATCGACCCGTCCTACCAGCCGAAGGTCAGCTTCTGAACCCGGATCCGTCCAAGCGGATGCCCGGCCGACCATCATGCACCCAGTCCAAACCAATCGCCAAATTGGACTCCGCCCGCACCCGCAGCAGGGGAAAGCCGGCCCCGGCCGTGCGCCCGGTGGCTTCAGCCTCATCGAGCTGCTGGCGGCCACCGCCTTCGTCGCCATCCTGATCGTCGTGCTGGCCATGGCCACCGGCGCCATGACCGAGTCGTGGAGACAAGCCGAGAGCCGCCTCCAAGGCCACCAGGAAGGCCGCGCCGCGCTGGATTTCCTGGCCCGCGAACTGGCGCCGGCGGTGGTCGACACCCGCATGCAGTTCGTGGTGATGCCGGCCGCCATGCTGGCCGACGCCGGCGCCGCCAACGTCGCACCGGACACGCCCGCAATGCTCTGGATGGCACCGCTCGGCGGCCGCGGCGACCTGCGCTGCGTCGGTTATTACCTCACCCGCGACGACGACCGGCGCCGCTACGAGCTGAAGCGCCTGTTCATCGCGCCCGACCACCCGGGCGGCTACTTCCCGCGCATGATCAACCCCGCCAACCCGCGCGACCCCACCCTCCGCACCGACCCCGTGTCCGCCCGCTGGTTCCTGCAGAACTGGGACGCCACCGCGTTCGACGACGACGACCCCGGCAACGAACTCGCCGTCACCGCCGCCGCCGCCGACCGCGTGATCGGCTTCTGGGTGGCCTGCATCGACCGCCTCGGCGCGCCCATCCCGTGGCTGTCCCATGACGCCAATCATCCGTCGACCTCGCTGCAGTTCAACTCCGCCGCCTATTTCCACCTCGCCACCGAAAGCCCGTTTCAAAACGGCACCGGCATCGCCTACCTGACCGACTCCGACCAGCAGGCGATGAAGGCCAACCTGTTGCCGGCCGCGATTGAGGTCGCGCTGGTCACCGTCGACCAGCAGGTGCTCGAACTCGGTCTCGAAATCCCAGCGCCGGTCACCGTGCTCGACGCGCTCAACCGCCCCGACCTTGAGGCCTCGCTGGCCGCGTTCGAAACCCAACTGCTTGCAAACAACATCCGCACCGCAAGAGTATTCCGCACCCGCATCGAATTGATCAACGGCCGCTGAACCCAACGACCCCATTCAACCGCCGGCCCGTCCGGCCCGTCCGCATGTCGCCCGCCAGCACCACCCCGCCATCCGCCGCCGTTCGCCAGCCTCCCGGCGCGGCCGCGCGCGGCTGCCGGCAGTCGCGGAAACAACGCGGCGCCGCGCTGGTGATGACCCTGTCGATCATCGCCCTGCTCACCGTGCTGCTGCTGGTGTTCCTCAACAGCATGCGCACCGAGTTGCGCGCCACCCACGCCTGGCGCGACCAGAACGCCACCCGGCTGGTGGTGCAGGCGGCACTCGCCCACGCCACCGAACTGCTGCGCGCCAACATTCCCGACCCGGCGCCGATCGACGAGCCCACCGACCAGGCCGTCGCCCGCCATTTCGCCTCCAACCCCGGCCGCCTGACGATCGTGCAACCCGACGGAGGCCTGCGTTTCGTCGATCTGCACACCGGCGAAGTGACCTGGGACCCGGCGTCCGAAACCGTGGCCGACGCCCGCTCGGTGGATCTCAACCGCCCGCTGCCCGGCGACCCGCTACCGGCCATCACCCCGGCACTCGGCGCGGACGGCCGGCCCGACCGCTCACTGCCGCGCCCGCAGATGCGCGTCGCCTGGCACAACCTCGCCGCCGATCCCTCCCGTGCCGCCGGCCCTGACAATCCCCTCACCGCGCGCTACGCCTTCTGGATGGACGACGACACCGCCAAGGTGAACTTCAACGTCGCCCTCGGCAAGCCGGCGCCGGCCAACAACCGGTTCCACCAGCAGCTCGCCGCCCGCTTCGTCACCCCGCTGTTCACCGGCGGCACCGGCGCCAGCAATTACAGCGGCACCGGCAACCGCGACTGGGCCCTGGGTCAACCGCGGTCGGTCAACCTCGACCACCTCGTGCCCGCGCCGCTGTCGCTCGACCGCAACCGCATCCTCGACCATTTCTTCCTGCACGGTTTCGCCCGTTATCCCGAAGGCGTGATCCCCTTCATCAACGGCGCCGACGACGCCCGCGAGGACTGGTTCCGCGACTACCAATACCAGCTCAGCCACGCCGGCCGCGCGCCGGAATTCAACGCCTTCGGCCGCGCCCGCATGTTCACCACCTACGCCCCGTTGTCGCTTGAGGCCGGACCCGCCTACACCCACCCGTTCCAGATCGAAGGCCCCGGCGGCAAGGTGTTCAACATGCCCTACCTGCTCGGCCGGTTCGGCTGGACCACCGGCATTCCGCACGATCCCGACGGTCATTCCCACGCCGACGGCGTCGTCAACCAACAACTGGTGGAGACCATCATGGGCTATTTCCACCGCCCGTGGCCCGGCTATTCATCCAGCTTCGTCGACAAATACGGAGAGAAGGAATGCCATCACCTGGCTCTCAACATCCTCCACTTCGCCCGGCTCAAGACCACCATGATGAGCGGCAGCCTCGGCGGCTTCACCTCCGACTGGGCCTGGCGCACCACCAGCGTCAACTACACCCCGCCCGGCTCGTTCAAGCCCGGCGCCACGCCCGAGCGCCACTACTGGCGCTTCACCATCGACGGCGAGGAACACCTGTTCCTGCCCCAGGTGATGGGCCCGTTCATCACCGAGGTCCGGCTCATCGTCCGCGCCCAACCCGCCG
>SKLO01000445.1 GCA_007123195.1 Verrucomicrobiales bacterium
AGGCCGGTTCTCGCCACGGTGATGAGCCTGCTGCTGGTGTCGTTCGGCCTGGTGTCGTTCACCCGGTTGCAGGTGCGGGAGTATCCGAACATCGATCCGGCGGTGGTCTCGATCGAGACCGTCTACCCGGGAGCCTCGGCGGCGGTGGTTGAGCGGCAGATCACCCAGTTGATCGAGAACGCGATCTCCGGGGTCGAGGCGGTGCGGACGATTGAGTCGTCCAGTGTCGACGGGGTCTCGACCATCACGATTGAGTTCGACATCAGCCGCGACATCGATGCGGCGGCGAACGATGTCCGCGAGGCGGTGTCGCGCATGCTCGACCGGCTGCCGGAGGAGGTGCGAACGCCCGAGATCGCCAAGCAGGATTCGGCCACCGAGGTGCTGATGTGGCTCAACCTGGTGGGGGAAGGCATGCGGCCGATCGAGCTGGCCGACTATGCCGAGCGATTTCTGGCGGACCGGTTTGCGGTGCTGCCCGGTGTGGCCACGGTCCGGGTTGGCGGCGCCTCGCGATATGCGATGCGGATCTGGATTGACCGCGAGGCGCTGGCGGCAAGGGACCTGACCGTGACCGAGGTCGAGGACGCGTTGCGGCGGCAGAACGTCGAGTTCCCGGCCGGCAGCATCCAGTCGCTGGACCGCGAGTTCACGGTGCGGTTGGAGCGGGATTTCAACACGCCGGAGCAATTCGAGTCGCTGGTGTTGAAGCGCGGCGACGACGGTTATCAGGTGCGGCTGGGAGAGGTGGCGTCGGTGGAGGTGGGGCCGGAGGAGTCGCGGCTGACATTCCGCGGCAACGGGGTGCCGATGGTCGGGGTGGGGATCATCCCGCAGTCGCGCGCCAACACGTTGGAAGTGGCGCGCGGGGCCAAGGCCGAGATGGCGCGCATCAACGAGATCCTGCCCGACGGGATGGAGATGAAGCAAAGCTACGACGTCACGGTGTTCATCGAGGCGTCGTTGCGCGAGGTGTTCATCACCCTGGCGATTGCGGTGTGCCTGGTGGTGCTGGTGATTTACCTGTTCCTCGGCAACCTGCGCGCGATGATCATCCCGGCGGTGGCGGTGCCGGTGTCGATCATCTCCACCTGCACGGTGCTTTACACCCTTGATTTCTCGATCAATGTGCTGACCCTGCTGGCGCTGGTGCTGGCCATCGGCCTGGTGGTGGACGACGCCATCGTGGTGCTGGAAAACATGTTCCGGCGGGTGGAGATGGGCGAGCCCTCGCGGGTGGCGGCCTTCCGGGGCACGCGTCAGGTGGGGTTCGCCGTGATCGCGACCACGCTGGTGCTGATCTCGGTGTTCCTGCCAATTACCTTCCTTGAGGGGGACATCGGGCGGTTGTTCAGCGAGTTTGCGGTGACGATGGCGGCGGCGGTGGCCTTCTCCAGCTTTGTCGCGTTGTCACTGTCGCCGATGATCGGCTCCAAGGTCCTGAAGAAGGACCACAAGGTGAACTGGCTGACCCGGACGATGAACCGGTTCTTCAACTGGCTGCAGGATTTGTATGGCGACCTGCTGCGACTGGCGCTGCGGGTGCCGGCGGTCGGCCTGCTGGTGGTGGGCGGGGTGCTCGCGCTGGCGTGGGTGCTGTATGAGCGGATCCCCGACGAGTTCACCCCGCGCGAGGACCGGGGCGCGTTTTTTGTGGTCACCACCGCGCCGGAAGGCACCGGCTACGGTTACAGTCTGGACCTGGCGATGGAGGTGGAGCAGCGGCTGATGCACTTCATCGACAACGGCGAGGCGATGCGGATGCTGGTGCGCACGCCGCGCGGCTTCGGCGCCGCGGTCGATTACAACCAGGTCATCACGATCATGGTGCTCAACGACTGGTCGGTCCGGCGCCCGGCCCAGGAAATCATGGACGAGGCGCGCGCCCGTCTGGGGGATTTGCGGGGTGTCACCAATTTCGTGGTGATGCGTCAGGGCCTGACCCGCGGCCTGCAGCGGCCGCTGCAGTTCGTCATCAGCGGCCCCACCTACGAGGAGCTGGTCGAGTGGCGCGACCTGCTGCTGGAGCGTGCGGCGGAGAATCCGCGCCTGATCGGCCTCGACTACGACTTCAAGGAGACCAAACCGCAACTGCGGCTGCGCATCGACCGTGTCCGTGCCGCCGACCTCGGGGTCTCACTGGCCAACATCGGCCGCACGCTCGAGTCCCTGCTGGGCGGGCGCCGGGTCACCACCTATGTCGACGGCGGCGAGGAGTATGACGTGGTGGTCGAGGGCCTGTGGGAGGAGAAAACCTCGCCCGGCGACATCAGCAACATCTTCGTGCGCTCGGAGACCACCGGCGAACTGATCCCGCTGGCCAATCTGGTCGAGCTGTCCGAGTTCGCCGATTCCGGCACGTTGAACCGCTACAACCGGCTGCGGTCGATCACCCTCGAGGCCAACCTTGCGCCCGGCTACAGCCTGTCGGACGCGCTCGATTACATGGACGGGCTGGCGCGCGAGGTGCTGCCCGAGACGGCGGTCATCGACTACAAGGGCGAGTCGTTGAAGCTGCGGGAGACGGGTCAATCGACGATGTTCGTGTTCGCGCTGGCGTTGCTGGTGGTGTTTCTGGTGCTGGCGGCCCAGTTCGAGAGTTTCGTGCAGCCGTTCACGATCATGCTGACGGTGCCGGTGGCGGTGTTGGGCGCCTTGGTGGGATTGTATGTCACCGGCAACTCGCAGAGCATTTACAGCCAGATCGGCCTCATCATGCTGATTGGTTTGTCGGCCAAGAACGGCATCCTGATCGTCGAATTTGTCAACCAGCTGCGGGATGCCGGCAAGGAATTCCAGCAGGCGATCATCGAGGCTTCGCAGCTGCGCCTGCGGCCGATTCTGATGACCGGACTCACCACCGTCATGGGCTCGCTGCCGCTGGTGTTTTCCTCCGGCGCCGGTGCCGAGACCCGCTTCGTGGTCGGTGTGGTGATCATGTTTGGGGTTGGCTTTGCGGTGCTGTTGACGCTACTGGTGGTGCCCATGACCTACCAGCTGCTGGCGCGCAACACCAGCGGCCCCAAGCGCACCGCCCGCCTGCTCGAGCGCGAGCTGGAAGAGCACCCTGAATTCCGCACGTGAGTCCGCCTGCCCCCATCCCCTTCACCCCGACGGCCCGCCACGGTCTGAATTTCCGGCCATCGAACGGACGCAAAGTCAACGATCATGCCTGCCCCCTGGCCGGGCGCACCGTGGGTCCTGACACGGACAAACCGCGCGCGCGACACCG
>SKLO01000419.1 GCA_007123195.1 Verrucomicrobiales bacterium
CCGATGACGCGCCTGCTGAACAACCCGATGACCCTGCTCGGCCTGCTGCTGGTGGCCGCCATCGTCGGGCCGTCGCTGCTGGCGCCCTGGCTGCCGCTGCCACCACCGGACAGCAGCCAACTCGAGCAACGCCTGCTGCCCCCCGGCAGCGAAGGCCACCTGCTGGGCACCGACCAACTCGGTCGCGACCTGCTTTCGCGCCTGCTGTGGGGCACCCGCGTCAGCCTTGCCGTCGCCGTCGCCGCCACCCTGCTGGCAGCAACCCTGGGATCGCTCATCGGCATGGTCGCCGCCTACGCCGGTCGGTGGACCGACACCCTGCTGATGCGCTCCATGGACGTGGCGCTGGCGTTCCCCTACCTGATCCTCGCGCTGGCGATCGTTGCCGTGCTCGGTCCCGGCCTGGTCAACGCCCTGCTGGCCATCGCGGTGGTCAATATTCCGTTCTTCGCCCGCACCACCCGCGCCGTCACTCTCGGCCTCACCCGCCAGAGCTTCATCGAATCCGCCCGCATGTCCGGCCAGGGCCGCCTGTCGATCCTCGGCCGTGAACTGCTGCCCAACGTGCTGCCCACCATCGTCATCGCCGCCTCCACCACGTTCGGCTGGATGATCCTCGAAACCGCCGGCCTCAGCTTTCTCGGCCTCGGCGCCCAACCACCGCAGGCCGACCTCGGATCGATGCTGGCCGACAGCCGCACGCTGATGCTGGTGGCGCCGCACACCGGCCTGCTGCCGGGCCTGGTGATCCTCATGCTGGTGCTCGGCCTCAATCTGGTCGGCGACGGCGTCCGCGACCTGCTCGACCCGCGCCTGCGCGGCGCCGGATCAATCCGCCCGCACGCCGCCACCGAGGTCACCCGACCGACCACCCGCCACCACACCGGTGCCGGCGCCGGTGCCAGCGCCGCTTCGGAGGGTCAAACCGCAGGCGCAAACGGTCCTGACACCGCCACATCCCGCCACCGCGGCCTGCGCGTGAGCAGCCTCGGCATCCGCTTCAGGACCGGTCGCCGGCGCCACCTGCCGGGCGTGTCCAACGTCGGTTTCACCGTTGCCCCCGGCGAGGCGGTCGGCCTGGTCGGCGAGTCCGGCAGCGGCAAGACCATCACCGCCATGTCGGTGCTGCGCCTGGTGCCCTCGCCACCCGCCGAAATCCACGCCGGTCAGGTGGAACTTGACGGCACCGACCTGCTGCAACTGCCGGCCGAACCGCTGCGACGCCTGCGCGGCGGGCGTGTCGGAGTCGTGTTCCAGGACCCGCAAGCCACGCTCAACCCGATCGAAACCATCGGCTTCCAGCTTCAGGAAGCCATCCTGTGCCACCGCCCCATGCCCGCCGCCGAGGCCCGCGACCGCGCGTTGTCACTGCTCGAACAGGTCGAACTGCCGCAGCCGCACCAGCGCCTCGACCAGTTCCCGCACCAACTCTCCGGCGGCCAGCGGCAGCGCGTCGGCATCGCCATCGCCCTGGCCAACGAGCCCGACCTGATCATCGCCGACGAACCCACCACCGCGCTCGACGTCACCGTCCAGCGACGCGTGCTCGACCTGCTGCAGGCCGAACGAAAACGGCGCGGTGCGGCGCTGTTGTTCATCTCCCACGACCTCGCCGTGGTCCGCCAGCTGTGCGACCGCATCGTGGTGATGAAAGACGGCGCGGTGGTCGAATCCGGCGACGCCGACACCATCGTCCGCAACCCGCGCGAGGCCTACACCCGCCACTTGATCGAATGCAGCCCGCGCTGGCCTGACAAGCCTGACAAGCCTGACAAGCCTGACAAGCCTGACAAGCCAGCCAAACCGGCCCCGGCACCCGCCACGCCGCCGCCAGGCGAACCCGCCGTGCGCGAACCGGTCATCACCGCCACCGCCCTGCGGCGAGAGTTCCGTCTCGGTGGTCGCGGGCCGCTGGCACGCTCCACCCGACTGACCGCGGTCGACGACGTCGATCTCGAGGTTGCTGCCGGCGAGTGCCTCGGCATCGTCGGCGGCTCCGGCAGCGGCAAGACCACCCTGATCCGCCTGCTGGCCGGACTGACCCCGCCCACCTCCGGCTCGATCCACTGCCTTGGCCGTGCGCTTGAGGCATGGAGCCGACCGAGCCAGCGGCGCGGGTTCCATCGCCAGGTTCAATTCGTGTTCCAGGATCCCCGCAGCGCCTTCAACCCCCGCCGCCGCATCGGCGACCAGCTCGCCACGCCCTTGCGGCACCTGACAAACCTGCCATCCGGCCAACGCCGCGAGCGCCTGCTTGAAACCCTGGCACAGTGCCAGCTCGACGACAGCGTGCTCGACCGCTACCCGCACGAGTTCTCCGGCGGCCAGGCCCAGCGACTGGCGATCGCCCGCGCGCTGGTGACCCGGCCGCGGGTGTTGATGATGGACGAGCCGCTGTCGGCGCTCGACGTGTCCGTGCAGCGCCGCATTCTCGCGCTGCTGCGCGACCTGCGCCGGGACCTCGGCCTGACGATCCTGTTTGTCAGCCACGATCTTGCCGTCGTCGCCGGCCTGTGCGACCGCGTGATGGTGATGGACGAGGGCCGCGTGATTGAGACCGGCACCACCGCCGGGGTGCTGGGCGCCCCCCGCCACGACACCACCCGGCGCCTCATCGACAGCGTCTACACCCTGTGACACCCGCGGCCTGCTTTCGCCCCGCGATCAACGACGCCGGAACCCTGCCATTGCATGAACCCCATGCCGCTCCGCCCCCAACCATCCCATCTCTCCCGTCTCACCCTGTTGATCTGCGGCTTCTACGTCGTCATGGCGCTGACCGGCCTGTTGCTGGTGCTGTGGCGCCGCGATGCGTGGGGGATCGATCCGCTGGCGTGGCCCGGTCTGCAACCGGTCGGGCACCTGCTGCTGGCCGCGTTGTTGGTGGCGGTCGTGCATCTTGGCTCGCGCCTGTGGCTGCGGCGGTCGGCGCGCGCGCGTCGCTGCGCCGGCACCATCCGCCGGCAATTCCACGGCATGGGGCGCCGCGACCTGCTGGCGTTGGCCCTGTTCAGCGGGATCGGTGAGGAACTGCTGTTCCGCGGCTGGCTGCTGCACGAGACCAACCTGTGGTGGTCCAGCCTGCTGTTCGGCCTGGTCCATCTTCCCCCCGGGCGCGACTGGATTCACTGGCCCCTGTTCGCCGCCGTCATCGGTCTGTTGCTCGGACTCCTCACGCTCGGCTCCGGCACCGTGCTCTGGGCCATCCTCGCCCACGCCGGCATCAACTA
>SKLO01000053.1 GCA_007123195.1 Verrucomicrobiales bacterium
GCTTTCGAGCCAGCGGTGATACTGGGCGTGGGCGTAGAGAATCACGTTGGTGCCGAGCTGGTAGCAGTATTCCCAGATGTGACGCGGCACGCCGGCGTGGCCGTCCGACCAGGCGTCGCCGATGTCGCCGGGATGGTAGTAGACCACCAACCGACCGTCGACCACCCAGCCCCAGGCGTCGCGGCCGCCGTGCGGCGCCACGTAGGGCAGGAACGGCAGCTGGTAGGGAAAGCGATGGATCGGGTGGTCGAGCGGCACCGTGACCGGCCGCACGTTCGGCAGCACCCGGTTCATGAGGCTGAAGAACTGGCCGTGCCAGCCCTGGCTGCCGCCATTGCTGGCGAACAGCAGGCCACGGTTCTCCAGCAGGTAGTCGCGCAGGATCTCGACCTCGCGGTCGGACACGATGATGTTGCGCTGGCCGGTCATGAAGACGAACGGCGGCGACTGGCGCGGGGGAAAATTGGCCAGCCGCGCGATCGGGCGGGACTCGCCCTGGTCGTGGACCCGATGGCCGGTGCGGATGCCGTATTCCATCAACATGTTGACATCGCTGCCGCCCCCGGCGTCGAGATCCCAGTCACCGCCGTCGTATTGCAACCGGATGAAGCGCACGCGACCGCGCTCGGTGCCGGTGGCGAATCCGGCAGCGGTCCCGGCCCCCTGGCCGAGCTGGTAGCGGTGCTCGGTGATTTCCTGCAGCTGCAGCGGGATGTCCTCGATCGGCGGCGGATTGAACAACACGGCGCTGAGCGGATTGATGACGAACTTCTGCCGGATCACGCGCTCAACCTGCACCGTCTGCTGCAGTTGCACCTCGCCGCCGCCGGCCGGCATCTCGTAGATCTCCCGGCAGCCGGACAACCGCGTGAGCATCAACCCCACCAGCAGGAACACGAGGCTGTAGGAGGCGAAGGCCAGCACCGACTGGTCGAGCCGGCGATACCGGCGGCGGTAGTAGCGGGCATCAAGCCGGCGCGGGTCCCAGCTGCGCCGGTGACCGCTGGGCGGTGCCCGCCGGGCCCAGCGCTCGAGCCACCACACCAGCCAGGCGAGCCCGGTGAGGAACAGGATTGCGATCGACAGCTGGGCCATGGCGCGCGCCAGCGCCGGCCAACCGGCGGCGTGAACCACGAACCACAGCCACTGCAGCAAGAACGGCAGCGCCAGCGTCTGCACCAGGCGCCGACGGATTTGCGGGTCGCGCCGCTGGCGCCAGACCCACCAGCCGGCCACCGCGGCGCCGGCGGTGAATCCGACCCCCTGGAACCCACGACCGAACAACCACCAGGCCGAGGCATCGAACCACGCCAGCAGCCACAGCCCGCCGACCACGGCCGAAACCGTCCACGGCCGCCGCTCGGGCGGATGCCAGCAGTCGTGCAGCCGGCGGCGAACGAAGTCGAGGCAGGCGCGGGCACGTGACATCAGGTTGAGGATCCGGATTCGAGTGGGTTTAAAAGCAATGGCGGACCGGGTGGACCGGGATGGGGGCAGCGAGCGCGGCTCACTCCAGGTCGCGCAGCAGGTCGTCGACGGCGTTCTCCAGCGGATTGACGTCGGCCGGGGCGTGGCGTTCCTCGTCCACCCCGAGCGCCTGGGCCGCGCGGGCGGGATCGACCCGTTCAGGGTCCGAGGCCAGCGGGTCGGGCGGCCCGGCCTCGTCCGCCGGGTCAGCAGCGGCGGCTCCTGCGGCCGGTGAACCGTTCCCAACCGGCCCGGCGGCCTCGTTTTGGCCGACCGAATCACCACCGGCGGCGGTCGTGCCCCCCTCATCCCGCCCGCTCATGGCGTAGGGGACCGCCGTGGCGAGCAGCAGCAGCGCGGCGGTGCCGGCCGCGGCGATGACGGTGCCGCGCATGAGATTGCTGGAAGCCACCGCGCCGAGCATTTCGGCCGGCGACTTGCCGCGCAACTGGGCCAGGAAATGACGCAGCTCGGCGGCGGAGGCTCCGGCGTGGCGGTGCAGCCGGCGCATGTCGCGCACCGGATTGACCATGGCCGCCGGCGGCTCGATCGCGGGTTCGTGAGACAGCGCCCGCGGTTCGGCGGCGGCAACCCGATCGCCTGACTCGCCGCCGGGATCGGTTTCGCCCGCCGCGACCGGGGTCGGGCGGTTGCGGGTGGATCGTGAGCGGGGTTTCATGTGATCAGCTTGCGGTCTGGTGGTGGACAATTCAAACGCTGCCTGCCCCGGGGCGGCCAAGTAGTGGGCCGGGGCGGGCGGCGGGGTTCAGGGGGCGCCGTTGGTTTCGGCCGGTTCGAGCACATGCACGAGATCGCCGCCGGCCTCGCTGACGGCCTCGATCACCGGTTCGAACGTCTCCGCCGGCACTTCGCGGTCGACCTTGAGATGCACGGTGCGGGCGCCCGCACCGGCCCCGGAGTCGGCCAGCAGCCGCTCCAGCGCGCCGGCCAGGGTTTCCACCGCCACCTCGCCGCCGTTGAGGAACACCCGCCGGTCCTGATCGATGACCACACTGGCCAGGGCGTGCCCGGCGGGTTGCAGGTCGATCTCCTCGGCCGGCCGCCACACCAGGTGGCTGTCGTCGGTGGCTCTGGCGAGGATGACGAAAAAGATCAGCAGCAGAAAGGCGATGTCGCCCATCGCCATGGCGGGCAGGGAGGCGTCGAATTTCTTGCGCGGCAGGTGCATGTGATCTTGGACCAGCTGGTCGTGGCGGTGGCGTGGCTGGTCTGCTGGGAACCATCCCCCGGCATGGTCCGGGCGCAACCTTCAGACTACGCGCGGCCGGTGGCCGGCTTATCACCCATGCCGACCACGACCGGCTCGAAGCGCACTGGCGCTGCCTTTGCCGCAGCCTTGCCATTTGCCTGGCCATTTGCCTGGCATGTTTTCTTGAAGAACAAGTTCGGCCGGCCGTCGGCCAGTAGGGGCGAGCAGCCGAGCACCAGCCCGACGTGGCGTTCCGGCACGTCGGCCACCCGGTCAAACGTGCGGCCGGCCTCGCGCTGGACCAGCCACCAGCTGGCGGCCACCGACAGCGTCGCCAGCGCCGTCAGCAGCAGCAGCCGCCGGGCAAGCCGGCGCCGGAGCCTGCGGGGTGGCCGGCCGCCTAGCGGATCAGTCGGACCTGACCGGGTGGGCGGAGTTGGCGGAGTTGGCGGAGTTGGCGAAGCGGTTTGAACGGCTGGCATGGTGGATGATCGCAGCGCCGGTGACGCCTTCAAGCAGGTCCGCGCGCGGATTGCGGCGGCGGGTA
>SKLO01000587.1 GCA_007123195.1 Verrucomicrobiales bacterium
ACGGAAGGAAAACCTCGCTATCGCTACCGATCAGGGTAATGGAATTGGGCTCGTCAGTGATGTCGTAGCTGCCGGCGTGGTCGGTGTCGAATGTCCAGTTGTCGACATGGAAGAATCCGGTGAACCCGTTGATGATGGCCGCGGAAGCACTGGGAGCTGCGGCCATCGGCACGACAAGGGCGGCGATGATGGAAGTGATCAGGGTGCGCATGGTGTGGTAGTCTTTTGTGGTTCCGAATCGCCTGTCCGCCGCCGTCAGGTAAACGTGGTTGGCCAAGCACCCGGCACGGAACCACCGCACATCTGCCCGTCAGCACACCCTGTCAAACCTATTCTATCGCCACATGGCTTGACGAACCGGGCGACCCACATTTGTTGACCCTCCGGCAGCCTTGGCCGCGACGCCCCTTGGAGCGCGCTGGCATGACCTGCGCGTGACAAGCCGTTGCCAGCGCGAAGCACCCCGCGGGATTGAACCCCGCGGGGTAGGGCGAGGCGTCCCTGCCGAGCCGCGCAGGCCAAACGACCTCCTTTCGCCCCACAGCCCCGCACGCCAAACCGCCCGCGCCTTGCCCGCGAAGAGCCAAGGTGGTCAAGGACCTCTTCGCCCGAGCCCTCAGGGAGCGTGGGCTTCCAGCCCACATGCGCGAAGCGCCCAAGGAGGAACGGCATCCCTGCCGTTCAGCGCGTCGCCCTTGGCGCTGCGGCCCTCTCCCGCCTCAACCCCCCGCGGCAGGGATGCCGCGGCTCCTTGCCCCCACGCGCAAAAGCCTTGACGTAAGCAGTGGCGGAGGCTTGCTTGCGTCTCCGTTGGCTCGCCTCATCCGCGGCGCATCCGGCGCCCGCCCATGGCCCGGGACGACGACAGCTGGCTGATTGCGATCTTCCTCGTGAACCTGCCGGGCCTGCCATTGCTGTGACCCGGACTGCGCGGCTCGGCAGGGACGCCTCGCCCTACCCACGCGGAAAGCCGCGGGAGACCAGCGGGGGCTGATGGGAAGTGCGGCGCATACCGGCCACCCGCCACGCCGCGAAGCGGCCCCGCCGGCGCCATGCTCCGCAGCCTTGACTGATGCATGGCAGCCATGGTTCCATACCGGCGGTCGGCACGAGCCCGCCGGCGGGACGCCATGAAACGACGCACCAACCCATCTCGACCCCCCCAATCCCCCGAGGCGAACCTGATCGCCTGGGTCCGCTCATCGATCGGCCCGATTCAGGTGAGACAGAATCTGGTCCAACACCTGCGCACCAGCCGCGGTCAGGGCCCCATCAGCATGTTGGCCGTCGGATCGGCCTTGACCCGCGCGGCACGCCCGATCGCGGTCTACTGTTTCATGGGCCAGTTGTTCGAGTTCTTCTTGAATGATTCCCAGGCCAATCTGCTGAATCTGGGTCCCCGCAGATGCTCGGTCGCGCATTCCAACGGCGGTCTCGGGGACCCGGGCGCCGGGGCCGATCCGGCACTGATCCATCTTGAGCACGCCGAAATCGAACGGACCGATGCGCTCGAAGCCGCCAGCCCGATCCGGGGCCGCTGCCGATTCAGATTCGCCCGCGGATCTGAGTCCTGGCTCCAGTCGCTGGCCGAGCATCAAGTCTCACCCGAGGTCGTGGGTGACCCGAGGTCCGCGTCCCCGCCCTTCAGCCTGGTGTTGCAGACCTCCGTGGAGCAAGCGGGGAAATCCGGCGGGGTGACCCACAAGTGGGGTTACTACTATCCGGATCTCCTGTTTTCAGCCGCCCGGTTCGATGGTGACCATGAGCTTGAGTTTGAATTCCCGGCGATCAGCGGCGAGGGCAAGGAGACGGAGCTGAAGCGACCACAACTGGTGGCCGGGTTCGCCTTCTTCATCAGGCCCGCGCCTGAGCGGGAGGAGGACACGCGTTTCGCAGAAGCCGTGGAGCGCCACGCCAAGCCGTGGACACTGCTGAAAATCGCACCGATCAGCAATCCCATAGCCGTTCTGTTCACATTGACATGACCGGCCCCGATGCGGTGGCTGGTGGAAAGAAGGCTGCCCCTCCTGTTGGCTGCCCCCTCCTGTTCCGCGGAGGCAGCACAGCAACCTGGCGAAGCAGGCCTTGGCACGGCTGACGCGCGCGTGGCTCGGGCCTGTCACCAACATCGGCCGCTCCGGCCCCGGCTCAATACGTCGGCATCGCTTTGCAGCGGAACACAGCGTCGAGTTCGTTCTTGTCTTTGGTAGGGTCGTAGCGCACGGTCATCGGCAACCGGTTCTTGGGATCGTTCCAATCCTTCCAGTGGATCATGAGCGCCTTGCCATACTCCTTGTGCTCGATCACCGCCTTGATCTGCGAATCGGGGTTGCCGATGGCGTATTTGGTCTCGACCAGGAGGATGCCGTCCCTCGCCAGGGTCCGGCCCTTGACCCCGACGACGAAGTCGGGGAAGAAGCGCCCGCCGTCCGGCCGCACGATGGCCACCGAATACTTCTTGCGCGGCGGGTTGCGGTGCCACCAGAGCACGGTGCCGCTGGTGTCGTTGTCGAGCAGTTTGGCGAACTCCAGCTCCCAGGGATTGAGGTCGGCGGGAAACACGCCGTAAACATTGCGGTGAGAGGCGACGAGCGGCTCTGGCGAATCAACGTAGCCAGGCAGCGGATCAGCCTCGCGCACGAAGGAGAATTTGGCGGCGCACTCCTTCTCGACCTGGGTCAGCAGATTGGGAGACCGGACCAGAATCAGGGCGAGCGCCGCCTTAAGGCGGTCCTCGTTTTCCGCCACGCTGGCGAGACCGTGGCCGCGGAACTCACTGGCAAGACGGCGCAGGAGCTGGTCCTGCAGGTCCTTCGCGCTGATATATTGCTGGCGCAGCAGCATCTGCTGGGCCTGGCGTTCCGCCTTCGCCAGATCCACCCGCGCCTTGATATACGAACGGGTCTCCTCCTGGACACCGGCGTCAGTGCCGAAGTGCCCCTTCTCCACGCGGATAATCCGGCGCCAGCACGTCGGCAAACAGGTCCATCGACTGGGATTTCGAGCTGATGCCGTGGTGCGCCTCGTCGATCACCACGCCGATGCGAAAGCCGTCCTGGCGCAGCTCGGCGAGGAAATCATCGAACGAGGGGAAGCGCTCCCCGTCCTGGCGCACCCGGCGGGCGTCCGCCGAGCGGGCGACGACGCTGGCCCAGGTGAGGATGAAGGTGTCGCCACTGCGGGTGCCGTCGGCCCGGCGGTCGGTGGCCAGCTCGCGCACCC
>SKLO01000447.1 GCA_007123195.1 Verrucomicrobiales bacterium
AGCCATCCGGGCGATCACCCGCCGGCAACGCCAGCCCGGCCCGGACCCGCCGGGCTGAACTCCGGCTTTTCAACTTGCCGGACCGTCGGTTTGGCGCTAAAGCGCCGACTGCCCGGATGCCAACCCACCCGGGTCGCCAGCATTCGGGATCGCACCGGATCGAGATTCCAGCCTGACCCGGCACAATTGCCGCACCGGAACCGCGGCCGGGACCCGAGGGTCGCGCCACGCTTGATCATCACCTTGACCGCCCAGTCGGCCGTCGCGATTCCCGTCACCGCACATCCGGAACCAACCCGCCAAGACATCAAACCATCCACCGCCGCCAGCCGGGCCAACCCGGAGCGCGGCCTTCCACCATGGCCAACACCATCATCGTCGGCGCCCAGTGGGGCGACGAAGGCAAGGGCAAAGTCGTCGATTTCCTCACCGAACAGGCCGATGTCATCGTGCGCGCCCAGGGCGGCAACAACGCCGGCCACACCGTCATCAGCGACGGCCGCAAGTTTGTCCTGCACCTGATCCCCTCCGGCATCCTGTGGCCCGGCAAAAGCTGCGTCATCGGCAATGGCGTGGTGCTCGATCCGGTCAGCCTGGTCGAGGAAATCCGCGGCCTCGCCGACCAGGGCATCGCGGTCAGCCCCGACCAGCTTCGCATCAGCGAACGCGCCCACCTGACCCTGCCCTGGCACCGCGGGCTCGACCGACTCAGGGAAACCGGACTCGGCAGCCGCCGCATCGGCACCACCGGCCGCGGCATCGGTCCCACCTACGCCGACAAGGCCCAACGCACCGGCCTGCGCACCTCCGCCCTGCGCCAGCCAGTGCGGCTGGCCGCGCTCCTCAATGAGCGACTGCAGGAAAACAACCGCCTGCTGGAAGCCGCCGGCGAGCCGACCATCGACATCGACACCACCTGCCGGGCGGTATTGGCTGCGGCCGCGTTCCTCGAACCATTCCTCACCGACACCACCGTCTACATACACCGCCAGATCGAACAGGGCCGCAGACTGCTGTTCGAGGGCGCCCAGGGCACCTACCTGGACATCGACCACGGCACCTATCCGTTTGTCACCTCCTCCAACACCACCGCCGGCGGCGCCTGCACCGGCTCCGGGGTGTCGCCACGCCGCATCGACCGCGTGATCGGCGTCTGCAAGGCCTACACCACCCGGGTCGGCGAAGGGCCGTTCGTGACCGAGGACGACAGCTTGTCCGACCGGCTGCACCACATGGGCCGCGAGTTCGGCGCCACCACCGGACGCGCCCGCCGCTGCGGCTGGCTGGATCTGGTGCTCCTGCGCTACGCCCACATGGTCAACGGCTTCGACGCCCTCGCCGTGACCAACCTCGACGGCCTCGACGAACTCGACCGGATCCAGGTCTGCACCGCCTACGACCTCGACGGCGTGCGCCTCGAGACGCCGCCGAGCGAGGTCGAGGACTGGGAACGCTGCACCCCTTGCTACGAGGAACTCCCCGGCTGGCGCACTTCGCTCAGTGACCTGACGGACATCAAGCAGCTGCCGCCCCGGGCCCGGGCCTACCTGGACTTCATCGCGTCCGACCTCGGCACCACCATCAGCCACGTCGGCATCGGCCCCTCGCGCGAACAAACCCTGGTGTGCTGACTTTGGTCGCGATTTCAGGGCGCTGAACCGCCTGCTGATTCAGCCAAGCCACGGCGCCATGCGCTCGCGGGCCTCGCGCTCGACGCGTCCGCACATCAGCTGGCACAAATCGAACACCACCGGGTCGGCGATCCGGTAGCGCACGAAATTGCCGTCGCGCTCCCGGCCAAGAAAACCCGCCTCGTGGAGGGCCACCAACTGCTTGGACACGTTGCCCTGCTTGAAGCCGGTCGACTCGACCAACTCCCCCACCGTGGCCGGCCCCGCCATCAGCGACGCCAGCAGGCGCAACCGACTGGCCTCGCCCAACACCCGGAACTGCCGGGCGATCGCCTCCAATTGGGGCTCGGTCAGTTTCAGGGACGGCGAAACAACAGCGGCGGTCTTCATGCAATACTACTTGTTGGCAATATAGCGCCAAAGTGCCTGGTGCCCAAACGTTTTTCCCCTCCAGTCAGCCCCCCCTCCCACGTCCTTCCAACCCCGCAGCCACGCATCGCACAGACCCTCAACTACCAGCTTGCCGCCCCCTCCTTGCGGTGACATCCTCCGGCACCGCACCCGGTCCGTTCTATCCCGCCACCAAGCCGGCTCCGCCGCGACGGCTTTCCCCGACCATGTCGGCCCACTCCAACACCACGCCCTCAACCACCCAGCCCAGCCGCCCCCCGGTCGCTGCCACGTGCGGCTGGACCACCAGCGACGATCGCTGGATCAGCCTCGCCAAGGCCCGCCAGGCCCTTGAACAAGGCGACGGCAAGGGCGTCAGGGTGGCCGTGTTGGATTCCGGCATCGACCGCTCCCACCCCCGGCTGGCGGGACTCACGCTTGAAGACGACCTCGCCATTTCCCTCGAGGGCGGCCGCCTCAGCGTCACCGACAACGACCGTGGCGACGTCTACGGCCACGGCACCGCCGTGGCCGGCATCATCCACTCGCTGGCACCCGCCGCCCGCATCGGCAGCTTCCGCGTGCTGGGGTCGTTCAAGGAAAGCCGCACCGCGGTCATTCTCGAAGCCGTGCGGCAGGCGATCGCGCGCGGCTACCACCTGCTCAACTGCAGCTTCGGCTGCCCCGGCCGGGCCGAGTTTGTCATGTCCTACAAGTCCTGGATCGACGAGGCCTACCTGCGCGGCGTCCACGTCGTCGCGGCCTCGAACAACTCCAATCATGGCACCCCGGAGTGGCCCGCCCACTTCCCCACCGTGCTGTCAGTCAGCGGCGGCGCCACCGGGCCGGCCGAACTGCTGCGCCGGCCCGACAGCCTGGTCGAGTTCGCCCTGCTCGGCGAGGACCCGGAAGCCGCCTGGCCCGGCGGCCGCAGCAAACACGTCATCGGTTCCAGCTTCGCCGCCCCCCGCCTGGCCGCCCTGCTGGCACGGCTGTTGTCCGACTGCGGCCCCCTGCCCCCGTTGCTCGCCAAGGCCGCCCTGCTTGAACTCGCCGCCCCCTTTGAGCCGGCCGCTGAAGGCGGCTGACGGCCGGACCCCCGACCGCGGTCGCGGTCGTTCTGCACCCGTCGCCACCCGCTCACGCCGCGCCCGCCCCGCGCACCGAGCCGCTGTCGGGTCAGGGTGAGCCCACCC
>SKLO01000075.1 GCA_007123195.1 Verrucomicrobiales bacterium
GCCTCCCCGAACGCAAAGCGCCGCTCCACCACCCGGCTGATGCAATGGTAAACGGCCGGTTTGTCCGCTGAACCCTCCCTGCTCGCCGGCCACGCCAGCCATCTGGAACGTCTCATGCCCCCATGCTACCACCCCCACCACACCCCGCAAGCACAATCGCATACAAAGTGTCAGACACTCTGTAGGTGAAACCGGGTATGCGATTGCTTGTGGGGGATGCTGATGGTGGCAAGGTGAATCGTTTCGTTGACAACCCGGCGCGGGCTGGGCTTGGATGGGGGCGCATGAAGACCCTCAATGTTGCCGTCGCAGGATACGGGTGGGCTGCCGGTGCCCACATCGATGCCATCAATGCCACCGGACGCGCCCAAGTGACCGCGATCTACTCGTCGCGCGAACACGATGCGGCCGCCCTGAGCAGTCGCCACAACTCGCCGATCTCGCTGCATCGCGACTTTCAGGAGTTGCTGGACGACCCCGAGATCGATGTCATCGACCTTACCAGCTACCCTTCCCAGCACAAGGATCAGGCGATCGCCGCCGCTCGTGCCGGCAAGCACCTGATCATCGAGAAGCCCCTGGCGATGTCGCTCGACGACAGTCGCGCGATCCGCGACGCGGTGCGGGAGGCCGGCGTCAAGGCGATGGTCTGCCTCGAGTGCCGGTTCGGCGGCCAGTTCCTGACCACACGCAAGCTGATCGATCAGGGATTGCTGGGTGAACTGCACTACGCCGAGGTGGACTACTACCACGGCATCGGCCCCTGGTATGGGCAGTTCCGCTGGAACGTGAAGCGTGACAATGGCGGTTCGAGCCTGCTGTCGGCGGGCTGCCACGCGCTCGACGCGCTGTTGTTGTGCATGGGCGACGAGGTGGAGGAGGTCAGTGCGATGGCCACCTACTCCCGCAGCGAAATGTTTGCTCCGTATGAATACCCCACCACCCAGGTGAACATCCTGCGGTTCAAGGACGGCCGGGTCGGCAAGTGCGCCTCGGTGATCGACTGCCAGCAGCCCTATTATTTTCACACCCACCTGGTCGGGAGCGAGGGCAGCCTGCTGGACAACAAGTTCTACACCACCAAGCTCGGTTCCCTGAAAAAGGAGTGGAGCAGCCTGCAGATGGCCATGCTCGACTCCGGTGATGTGTCGGACCACCCGTATCAGAGCCAGTTTGAGGCGTTCTTCGACGCCACCAACGAGGGCCGCGACATGCCGCTGACCAGCCTGGAGGAGGCCTACCGCAGCTTCCGGGTGTTGTTTGCCTGCGATCTTGCGGCGGAGGAGAAGCGGCCGGTGAAGCTTGCCGAGCTGCCGGAATGACCCTGACCCTGCGCCAGCGCCCGTCCACCATATCGGCGAGGTCCGAGCCCGCCTGGATTGGTCCAGTTCACCATTGATCGCGGCGCGACCGCGCCCGGAGCCACCGCCCGATTCTGTTGACGCATGAGCCGACCCTGTGCCCTGGCCATCATGGCCCATCCCGATGACATCGAGTTCGTCGCCGCCGGCACGCTGCTGCATTTGGCGGCGCGTGGCTGGGAGATCCACTACTTCGATGTCGCCAATGGCAACTGTGGCAGCACCCAGCTGGATCTGGAGACCTGCGCCGCCACCCGGCTCGAGGAGGCGAAGGCGGCGGCCACCCGGCTTGGTGCGATGTTCCACCCGCCGATTGCGGATGATCTGATGGTGTTTTACAACGAGCCGCTGCTGCGCAGGGTCGCGGCCGTGATCCGGCGGGTCAATCCGCGCCTGATCCTGACGCATGCCGAGGAGGACTACATGGAGGATCACATGAACACCGCGCGGCTGGCGGTGACCGCGGCCTTCACCCGCAGCATGCCCAACTTTGTGACCGATCCCGAGTTGCCGCCGGTCGAGGGTCAGGTGGCCATTTACCATGCCACTCCGCACGGCCTGCGCACCCGGATGGGTGAACCGGTCAGGGCGACCGGATACATCGACACCACTGCGGTGCATGCGCGCAAGCGTCACGCCCTTGAATGCCACGCCAGCCAGAAGGAATGGCTCGATGTCAGCCAGGGCATGGATTCCTACCTGGTGACCTGCGACGAGGCCTCGCGCCGGGTGGGTGCCCTCAGTGGCCGATTCACCCATGCCGAGGGCTGGCGCCGCCATCTGCCGATCGGTTTTGGCGACGAGAATTTCGATCCGCTGGTCGAGGAACTCGGCGATCTCTGGCAGCCGGATCCGGCGGCCAAGCAACCGTAGCCAACGCCCCGGAACCACGATCCGGGAACCAAGAACGAGCAACCAAGAGCCATCATGCCCCGCAGACTCAGTCACATCGCCCCCGACTGGTGGGACTTCACCACCCTTGAGCCCGACCTGATCAACGACGCCGCCGGGTTGTCGGCGGACGACCTGCTGCAGTTGTCGCGCCCCGGGTTTGAGGTGGTGATGCACGACACGCTGGAGGACTTTTATCTGGCCGAGGCGCTGGAATACATCGCCGCCTGGCGCCAGGCGACGGCCGACACCCCGGTCGGCATCTGCGGGCCGATCGGTCCCACCGAGCAGTTGCCGCTGGTGGCGCGGCTGGTCAACGAGCTGGGGCTGAAGCTTGGAGCGGCCCACTTCTGGGGCATGGACGAGTGGATCGGCGACGACGGCAGGGAGGTGCCGACCAGCCACCCGTTGTCATTTGAACGGGCCGACCGCGAATTGTGTTTCGACCGGATCCGGCCGGAGCTGGCGCCGCCGGAGGAGAACCTGCATTTCCCCAAGGCCGAGGTGGGCGACTACATTGCCAGCTGGGAGGGCGTGCGCTGTGCGGTGATGCAGGGTGGCCAGGGCGACATCAAGCACTGGGCGTTCAACGACCCGGTGCGCCGGGCGGGCGAGTTTGCCGACGCCCCGCCGAGTCCTGAGGAATACCGTCGGCTGGGCACGCGGGTGGTCGAGTTGCACCCGGTGACGCTGGCGCAGAACGCGCGCACATCGGGCGGAGGCAACCTGACGATGGTGCCGGCGCGCGCGGTGACGGTGGGTCCGCGCGAGACCTGGCGGGCGGAGAAAGTGTCCATTTGGCAGGCCGGGGTGCATGACAACCCGCTGGGCCAGCGCCTGACCGCGCTGATGATCTCCAAGGGCCTGGCCGACAGCGCGGTGCCGATGAGCCTGTTGGCGGACCATGCCAACGTGCAGTTCCACTACTACCGCGGCGGCCTCGGCAGCTGCGCGGTGCAGATGCA
>SKLO01000366.1 GCA_007123195.1 Verrucomicrobiales bacterium
GCAGCGCCTGATAGGCCTCGCTGCGGTCGGTGATCCAGTCGCTGGCTTGAAACGTGGCAAGGGTGGCGGCCAGCAGGTCGACCCGCTGGCGGTCGAGCAGGGCCGACACATCGCGGCCACCAAATTGGGCGCGCCATTGGTAGCTGTCGGCCTGGTAGGTCAGTTCAAGCGGGGGCTGCAGGCCTTGCTGGATCCGCAGGTTCTCCAAATGAAACAGGCTGAAGCGCAGCAGTTGCAGGCTGCGCCAGCGGGCCCGGTGCGGGGGCATCACGTTGAGCACCTCGGCGGTGACCTGGTAGACGAACGGCTCGCCCTCGTAGTGGGCGTAGATCCGGTAGTCCTCGGCCTGGCCGATGCGCAGGCGCACGGTGTCGGCGGCCCCGGTGCCGGCCCCGGCCGCCGGCGCCTCGTCGGCCGACCACGGGCGGGTGGTCAGGGTGATCGTGCGCAGCGGTTGATCGAGGCCGTAGGGGGCAAGGTCGGCGGCGGTGTCGCTGGAGAACTCGGCGATCGGCTGCCGGTTGAGGCCTTGGATCAGGGATTTGATGCGGTCGGGGTTGGCCGACTCCATCAGGTCGCCGGTGATCATCCACCAGCTGTCGCCCTGACGCGCGAGCCGCACCGGCGGTTCGGTCGGGCTCTCAATGGTGACGCCCTGGATCACCGCCGGGTTGACGTTGGCCAATTGGTCGTCGCGCAGGTCGTTGGGCTGCAGGGTGGCCAGCCGCAGGATCGGGTCGTCGAGGTAGAAATCCACCTTGCGATCTCCGGCGCGCGCGCGAATGCGACCCTCGGGTCCGGTTTCGGCTGCGCCCAGAATGAGGTCGAGATCACCGCCGCCCGCCAGCGTGAGGATGACCCGCAACTCGGGGTCGGTCAGTTCGCCGCCATTCTGGCCGGGGCTGTGGTTGTTGTAGTCGCCGACCACCCCGCGGATGTCCAGATTGCGCAGCAGCGAGAGCAGGTCGTCGATGCGCGAGCGGTGGCCCCGGGTTTGCAGCGGGCGTTCCAACTGCCACATGGCGTCGGGATCCTCGGGCGGGCGGGTCGCCACCATCTCGCCGCTGCCGGTTTGCAACCTCAGGCCGATCACCGCGGCGGGATCGAAGTCCAGCAGCACCGGGTCGCGCCAGTCGCCCACCGGGATGCGCAACGGGTCGCGCAGGTTGCCGTCGGCCAGGGCGATGATCTCGCGATTGTCGTCGAAGGGATCGAAGCGCACATACACGCTCTCGGTGTAGGGACCGGCCTGGCCGACCGTGACCGCCAGCGTGCGGCCGTCGGCGAGGTCCAGTTCGAGGTCGATTGCGCGGCTGCCAAGGCCCGACTCCGAACCGCGCAATTCACCGCCGCCCATGGTTTCGATGATGGTGAGTTCCGAGGCCATGCGCAGGATGGCGTGGATCAACTCCGGGTTGGCGCGGTCTTCGTAGGGATCGAGCAGCCACCACTGGTCGCCCCGACGCTCGGCGCTGAGGTGCTCATCGCGGTAGGTCCAGCGCAGGGCGGTGACCTCCTCGGGATCAAACCGCAGTACCTGTTGCAGTGCTTCGCGCGTTTCGGCGGTGCTCAATTCGTGGCGCTCGCGCAGCCAGATGTAGAGGCCGAGACCGATGGTCAGCAGCAGCAGAATCAGGGTGGAAGTTCGTCTCATCGTGCCATCCGCAGCGGCCACGGTCCGGAGCCGGCGGCTGGGCCGGAGCCAATGGGCTGCCTGTCCCCGGAGGATGCGCGATGGCAGGCGCGCCGTCAACCCGCAGGCGCCACCGGCCGGTCGATGGCGGGATTTGCAGGCAGTAGCTCAGTCAGCGGATCCACCCGCATCGCCATCGGGCGCGGCCGACGGGCTCTGTTGCCGGGAACCGGCCGCTGGGAAAGCCCGGTCCAATGGCACGCCCCCGGCATGCTCTGGAGGTTGGTCCAGTCGTGCGACGTCGAGCCGCACAACCCCGCCGGGTGGGAGACCCGGCACAACTGAAACCATGAATGAAGTAGATGACCGAAGCGCAACTGCGTCGCCGCGAGGCGGGGTGGAGAGCAGCGTGATAGGAACCCGATCGACCGCAATACAAGTGAACACGATTCGGCGTTGGGCGCGGACGAGCCTGCGACTGAATGGCGAAGTCCATCCTCCGGAACGATCCGGAGGTGCCGCGCGCGTGCCGAGCCATGGTGGCCCGCGCGCCGCGTCCGGCGTGGTTGGTGGCAGTAGGTCGGGAAGGGGATGTGTGTGTGAAGACGGGAACGGGAGCGAAGCGGACATAGCCAGCCGATAGGCTGCCCAAAGGGCGAGCGAAGCGAGGCAAACCTGCCGGGACAGGACATCGGAGACGGTGCCCGGCAGGAGTCAGAGCCGCCATAAGAGCGCAAGCAAGCCGTGGGAAATCCAGTGCCGGAAAGACCGGGACCACGGAACGAAGCCGGGTAATGACCGGTGGAGCAAAGGGCGGCAGGAAACGGAACCACGAGACCAAGGACTACCCTGTAAAACAGTGCCATCGATTGCCCCCCGGGCTAGAACGGCACGGTCTGAGAACCTCGGGGAAGTCCCGGTCTTCGGGTGTGTTGGAGTATGTGAACGCCATGTGGCAGACCTGTGTCGCAGGGAAGCCGTTCGCACCAGCATCCGGCGAAAGTCCCGCAAGGGATGAGTCGGCCAAGCCGTGACTGGAGAGCCGTGTGCGGGAGATCCGCGCGCACGGTTCGGAGGGAGGGGCGGCGCAAACCAATGCGCCGTTCCTACCTCTATCAAGGTGCTGCGCACGGCTGTGCCGGGCGAACTACGGGTGGACCGTTGCAGTTTGCGGCATTGGGCGCAGATATGGAACGGCCATTGGCAGGGCCATTGGCGGAGCAGACAAGAATGTCTACTCCACACTGCCTGCCGGCCATTGACCCATCAGCCCCTGACCCCTGACCCCTTGACCGCGAAGCGAGTGCACTTGAAATGAGCGCAGCCCGATCCCGGAGGGATCCAAGACGGTAGCCGGTGGTTGAGCCCGCCTTGCGGGCGACACCACCGGTGGCGTCCCCCCAAACAATGCATCCTGGAGGGATGCCATCGGCGCGGTCCACCAAGCCCTGGGTGTGGGCGGGCCCTGTGACAAGGTCCGCCGAGCCCAAACGTGGCCACAACGCTGGCACCCCTGCCGGGGTGCAATGATGGGGGACGGGCCGAATCCGGTGGTGTCGCTGCACTCAACCACCGGCTACC
>SKLO01000170.1 GCA_007123195.1 Verrucomicrobiales bacterium
AGACCGCACGGCGGGCGCTGGAGGATCTGTGCCGGGATTACTGGCAGCCCTTGTTCGAGTTCGCCCGCCGGGTGGGCAACAACCCGGAAGCCGCCCAGGATCTCACCCAGGGGTTTTTCGCCCAATTGCTGGCGACCGAATCGGTGGCGCGGGCGGACCAGGGACGCGGTCGCTTCCGCAGCTTCCTGCTGGGCGCGTTCCGCAACTTCATGAACGCCGAATACCGCGCCCGCACGGCGGCAAAACGCGGCGGCAGCGTCCCTCCGGCCGCCCTCGACTCGCTGCCGGAGGGCGGCCGACAGATCGCCGATGAACTTGGCAGCCCCGAACGCGAATACGATCGCGCCTGGGCGTTCACGCTGCTGGAGCGGGTCCTTCGCGAACTGGCGGCGGAATACGAGCGGGCCGGGCGCGGGGAACTGTTCGCCTCGATCCGTCCACTGCTTGCGGCCGGCAGCGCGCCGCCGGGATACGCCGCCCTCGGGGCGAGGGTCGGCTTGAGCGAGGGCGCCGCGGCCGTGGCGGTTCACCGGATGCGCAAGCGCTACGGCGCCCTGCTCCGCGCGGCCATCGCCGACACCGTGGCCGACCCCGCCGACATCGACGACGAATTGCGCCATCTGATCGGCATTGTGGCCGAAAGTCCGGGCGGCAACGCCTCGGACTGAAAGGAAGTCGCGGGCAACGCAAAGAAGAGGAAGTGACGTGATGAGCGACTCTGATCCCGCAACAGCTCCGGCTCCAGCCAAGCGCTGCGAGTCCTGCGGCACGGCCATTGATTCCGGGCGGGTCGCCGCGCTGTGCCCGGTGTGCCTCCTGTCCCTGGCCACCGGCGGCGGGTGGGAAGCGGGGGAACCGGGTGCGGACCCCATGCCGGAACTTCTGGACCCGCTCCAGGTCCGCTGGTTTGGCGACTACGAACTGCTGGAGGAGATCTCCCGCGGCGGCATGGGCGTCGTCTATCGGGCCCGGCACGCCAGGCTCAACCGCGAGGTGGCGGTGAAGATGATCCTCGCCGGCGAACTGGCGGGTCGCGAGGCGGTGCAGATGTTCCGCACCGAGGCCCGCGCCGCCGCCGGCCTGCACCATCCGCACATCATCCCAGTCTATGAGATCGGCGAGCACGAGACGCAGAATTACTTCACCATGCGCTACGTGCCCGGCGGCTGGACGATCGCCGACTGGGGTCGTGAACACGCCGGAAACTGGCGCCTGATCGCCACTCAAGCCGCCCTCGTGGCCCGTGCCGTCGGCCACGCCCACGCGCGCGGCGTCCTGCATCGCGATCTCAAGCCCTCGAACATCCTGTGGGACCCGGACGACGGCCCGCAGGTCACCGATTTCGGCCTGGCAAAACTGCTCGATGCCAGGGATGCCGCGGTCACGTTGTCCGCCGCGATGCTTGGCAGTCCGAGTTACATGGCGCCGGAGCAGTGCGATCGAACCCTCGCCGAGGTCACCACTGCCAGCGACGTGTATGGGATCGGCGCGGTGCTTTACGAGTTGCTCGCCGCCCGCCCGCCCTTCGTCGGCAGATCGGTGTTGGACACCGCCCGCATGGTGGTTGAACACGAGGCTCCGCCACCCGTCGGCGCGCCCCGCGAGTTGGCGACCATCTGCCTGAAGTGCCTGGCCAAGAGACCCGCCGACCGCTATCGGTCCGCCATCGCGCTGGCCGAGGATCTGGAGCGCTATTCCCGCGGCGAACCGGTCGTAGCGGTGCCCCTCGCGCCGTGGGTCCGATTGTGGCGCTGGGCGGGACGTCACCCGGTGCCCGCCGCGTTGGGAGCGCTGTGCCTGCTGCTGGCGGCGGCGGGCGCGAGCGGGGTGGTGGGACAATGGTTGCGCGCCGAGCGGGCGAACGACGAGTTGCTGGCAAACGTTTCCAGGCTGGAATGGCGGCGCATTGTGAACCTGCTGGAGGACGGTGAGGACCACCGCGGCCTGGTCGAGTTGGCGCGCCTGCTGCGCGCCGATCCGCACCATCCCCAGGCCGCCAGCATGGCGCTGTCCGCCCTTGATCTGCGTGGCCCCGCCCTGCCGGTCGCACCGCCGCTTCGCCATTCATCCGGCGAGCCCATCACGCGGGCCTGGTTCGTGGACCAGGGAACCAGAGTCCTCACCACGGATGCCGACGGCCGGATCATGGCTTGGGACGCTGCGGACGGACGCGCACTGGGCCCGGAGTCGTCCAATGGCACTCCGCCCGACTTCCTGCCTCGGCGCCTGGTGACCGACCGCGCCCTCTCCCCGGACGGACGGCGCGAGGCGCGCTGGCGCGACGGCAGCCTGCGCGTGTTTGAAGCGCCCGACGGGGCCGACACCGGCCTGGATTTCGAAGGTGCCTCGGCGATTTTCGACGCCGCCTGGGCTCCCGATGGCGGACGCCTTGCCGCCGCCTCCTCCAATGGCTGGGTGCGGGTCTGGGATGCCCACGGCACCCCGCTGTCGCCGCTGCTGTGGCATCGGTATTTCGCCACCGGCACACGCTTCGCGCCCGACGGGGCCACGCTTTTTTCCTCGGGCTCGGATGGCCTGATCTTCCGCACCGATCCGCTGACCGGACGGCGGACCGGCGCTCCGCTGATGCATCCGAAGGCGGTGATGAGCTTCGATATCTCGCCCGATGGCAGCCGTCTGGTGGCGGTCTCCCGCCCGTGGAATGACCGCGCCGAGACCCGCTACGGCATCGCGATGTTGTGGGATGTCAGACGCCATGCCCCGGAACCGCAGCGATTCGACCACGGCGGGTTCGGTGCCGCCGTCGCCTGGAGCCCGGACGGCCGTTCGTTCGCGCTGTCGACCACTTCAGGCTTGCTGGCGCTTTTTTCGGCCGGGGACGGAGAGTTGCTGTGGGAAGCGCGGACCAGGAGTTACGCGCGGGGCATGACCTTCCTGCCGGGCGGCCTGTTGGGCATCGCCACCATGGGTGGGGAGATCACCATCTTTTCGGCCGCCGACGGCTCGATGGTGCTCGGCCCGATCATGACCGACGAGCTGGAAGCGGCCTGGTTCGCCCCATGCGGCCGGCTTCTGGCGACTGGCGCCCTCAACGGCGAGGTGTTGGTCTGGGATCTGGCCGACGGCAAGGTCGTGACCCGCCCGCCCGCGCACACCGCCCCGCTCAATGGATTGGGCTGGTCACCCGACGGAAGGCTCGTGGCCAGCGCCGCCGAGGACGGTCTGTGCATCGTCAGCGACGCCGCCACCGG
>SKLO01000609.1 GCA_007123195.1 Verrucomicrobiales bacterium
GGCGCGTTCCGTCGGGTCCGGTGGTGACCAGCGCCAGGGTGTTGTGCCCCTCGGCGATGCGCACGGAGCGGTAGCGCACCAGTTCCAGCCGCCCGTCGGAGGACCGGATCGCAGGCTCGCGGCGGATACTCGGCACGGCTTCGCCATTCACCGTCAGCTCCGACCGCGCGCCGACCGGGCGCAGATAGACAACGTCGATTGCTTCCGAATGCGGCAGATGTCCATCGGCCGGAGCGAGAAAGCCTGGCCGGTGGCGGGCACCATGGCGGTCAAGCCAGTCCCGGTCGAACCGTTCCAACGGCAAGGCCGCTGGTGGCGTCCGGGCGGTAGGGGCAGTCACCGGGTCGACCTCTGCATCGGGCAAGTCGTCGAACTCGAGGTAGAACTCGACGCGCGCCATCATGCCGGGCCGCAGCTCGACGAATTGCGAGATCGGGCTGCCGGCGCTGCGGGTCGAGGCGAAGCACGGGACCGGCCGCGCCCCCGGCGGCAGCGTGGTGACGTCCAGCTGCACCACGCGCGGACGGCGGTAGATGTCGCGGAAGGTGAAGCGGCCATCCCGGTCCGTCAGGACGTATTCGCCGTTTTCCAGCAGCACGCGGATGCCCGACAGGTCGTGCCGCCGGTCGGTGCCGCCGCAGCCGCCGGCGGCCACCTGCCCAAGGATGGCCACCCGCTCCAGCCCCAGCACATCGCGCACCCGAAGGTCGTGCCGGGCCGTGGGGGGGGGCGAGTTCGGCGGCAGCGCGCTGATCGACGACAGCACCTGCCCGGCCGCGGCGGGCGGCACCACCTGGGCGCCATAGCTGATGACGACGGTCTGCCCTGCGGACACCGCTGGCAGGTCGATGTAAAGCCGCCGCCCGCCGGCCGCCACCACGGGCACGCCTGGCACGCCGTCGATCAGGACCGTGCCGGGCAGGAACACCAATCCCGCCGGCAGCGTTTCGGTCACACGCGTCGCACCATCTGCCGTCGCGGTCACGCTCACGATATACTCCAAGACATCGCCGATCCCGGCGGCGGATGTTGTCGCCTCCCGGATGACGAGGCCGCTGCTCAACCCATCGAGCGGGATGTCGATGCGCAGGGGCGTCGCGGACGCCACCTCGAAAGGATCAAGCCGGGAGCCCGCGGCCAGATCGAAGGGCGCGCCGGGCAGCGCCTGCAACTCCGCGTCGCTGCGCGTGCTGGGGCCGGAATGCGTGTCGGACGGGGACAGTTCGATCCGGTAGGAGCCGAGGGCGACCGCGGGGAACCGGAATTCGCCGGGGCGCAAGGACTCCTGGCCGAAGCTGGTGGCGTCACTGCCGGTCTGCACCCGGGCCGGGACGCTCGCCGCCCCGTCGGCCCCGAGCAGTTCGGCGGGCGCGCCGGTGGACATGTCGATCAGCGTAACCTCGATGCCACTGAGCGGCGCGCCAGAGCGACTGTCGAACACGACGCCCTGGAGACCACCCAGCGTTGCCGGAGGCTCCGCGACGGTGATGCGCGCGGTCGGCAACAGGGTGGCGCCCAGCGCACCGCCGTTCTGCCAGTTTACCTGCGCGGTGTTGACGATCTCCGTACCCGGGGCGGTGCCCTGCGCCGGCGCGGCGACCCCCGCGAGGCACAGAGCCACGACAGCCGCCACCCGGACAGGCCAGCCCGGCGCCTTCCGAAAGGGTGGTGGGCGGAGCGTCATGGCAGTACCCTGCAGCCAATGGCCATCCGGGGTCCGGAGGGACCCCGGCATGACATCGCGTGCGGGGGCGGTGCCGGACGGCATGCCAACCCCCGCCGGCGCCTCAGTCGACGGTCACACGGATCCGGAACTCCGCACTGTTGCCCGCCACCAGCGTCGGCAGCGTCGCCGTCACCGTGACCGGCGTGCCCGACGTGGCGATGGTGAAGGGGCCTGCGGTCGTGCCGGCAAAGCTGGTGTTGTCCGGGACGGTGTCCACGACCACGATGTCGGTGGCCGCGGTCGAGGCGGCGCCGTCATTGGTCACGACGATGGTGTATTCGAGGCAGGCGCCGGGGATCGCGGCCAGCTGCGTCCCGGTGGCGGCCCCGCCCGTCGAGCAGGTGAAGCTGTTTCCCGGCAGACCTTCGTCAAGCACCTCGACGGTCTTGGTGGCGCTGAGCTGGGGTGCGGTGATCAACAGTCGCGAATCGTCGGCGGCCCGGCCATTGAGACTGTCATCGATCACGCCCCCGGAAAGGCTCGAAACGGACGAGTTGTCGGCGAAGACCGTGTTGACGCCCATCAGGCCCTGCGTGCGGTCCTGTGTGATCGGGGTCGTATTGCCGCCGCTGACGGTCGCGATCGCACGGACAAGGAACGTGTCCTCCTGACCGTCAAGTGCGTTCGTTGGAACGTTGGCAACGATCAGTACGTAAAACTCGCCCCCGACCGGAATTGTCCCGGTGATCGGCGCACCCACGTCGTAGACGAAGCCGTCCGCGACGGCGGTCGTCGGACTGATCATCACGTAGTATTCGCCGAGGGTGCTCGTCGCCGTGTTGCTGTAGCTCAGGCCGCTGCCCGCGATGCCGGCCGTAAGCTGCTGCACATCGTAGACGAAGCTCTGGGTGTCGTTGCCGAGGTTGCGCACCAGATGGGCGATGACGACTTCCTGGCGGCCTTGCACCGACGCCACCTGGCCGCCCGTCGGCACCGTTTCCACCGACACGTCGATCTTGCGGTCCACCCGGAACTCCACCGAAGCGGCCCCGGGCACCGTTACGGTGGGTGTGCCGACCCCGCTGGAGTAGCTGAGGTCGATCGTGTTCGTGACCAGCGTATTCGGTGCCGTATTCTGGGCCAGAGCGGCCCCCGTCGTGGCCAGGAACAGGGCGGCGGCGAAAAACGGGGCATTCACATGGGAAGGTGGCATCGAAAATTCTCCAGAAAACAACTCGACGTGGTTCCGTCACCGCAGCGTGGCGACGTAGGAGAGGTCGCGTTCCTCCCCTGGCAGGAGCGCGGCGAGACTGAATCGCAATACGGCGATCATGTCGGGATCGGCCTGCAGCGTCTCTTCCCCGTCGATGACCTCGAAGAGCGGCGCGAACAGATGGGGCGCGTCCTCACCGGCCCAATCGAGCGCCAGAAGGCCGTCGGAGACGATGCTGTGGGGGTCGAGCAGGATCTCGCGCGCCAGCGGCGCGTGAATCGTCAGATCCTCGACCAGGTCGGGGGTGAGGTTTGCCAGCGTGACA
>SKLO01000665.1 GCA_007123195.1 Verrucomicrobiales bacterium
GAGTTGATGGTGGTGGCCTGGCCGTTGTTGACCACCACCCGGGCGTTGCCGTCGAGGTCGATGGTGCCGCCGCCCAGAGTGTAACCCTTGGCGAACTCCAGGCCGCCCACCACGACCGTGCCGTTGACGGTCACCGGTCCGGGGGCGCCGGTGCCGACCCCGAACACAGCGGTCTGACCGGCGGTCCAGGTGGTGTTGGCGGCGCCATCGGACCAGGTGTTGGTGATACCGGTGTCCCACACGCCGCCGCCGTCCTGCAGGCCCGGGGTGCCGGGGTCGGCGTCCCACACCAGACCCTCGATCTGGCGCAGCACGTAGGCATTGACCACGTTCTGGGCCTGCCCGACCCCGTGCCCGTAGAGGATTTGGCTGGTGCTGTCGGCGACGAAGGTGGCGGTGACGTAGGGACGGCTGCCGTGGGTGAACACCGCGGTCTCGTTGCCGGCGCCCAGAGTGGGATTGTCGCTCCACAGCTGGGTGCGCCCGGAGATGCCGCCGCGCTGGTCAGCGGTGAAGATCTGCAGCCGGTAAATGCCGCCGACGTCGAGCCCGGACACGGTGAGCTGCTTGGGGTTCGGACCGTCGAAGGCAAAGCCGCGCAGGATGTCGGTGAACACGGGATCAAATCCGCCCGGCGGACTGAAGGCCCCGGTTTGAAAGGTGGTGCCGTTGGCGGTGGCCGAGGCAAACGGGTCGCCAGGGGAGTTGATCGGGCGTCCGGCGAAGTTGATCGACTCGCCGCTGAGGGTCACGGTGCCGCTCGAGCCCCAACTGCCGGCATGGACCAGGCTGCCGACGAGGTCGATGTCGTGGAGCGAATTGACGGTGGTCGGTCCGTGGGACCAGATCACCTCGGCAGCGGGCAGGGGGTGGCAAACCAGGCTGGCGGCGAGGGCCGGGACGGCCAGCAGGCGGACGAGGGAACGGGACTTGGGGCGCATGGCGGTTGGGCGGCGGGAAATGGCCCGCAGCTTGGGGGATGGTGACAGGGACCGATTGTAAACGAGCGACATCCCTTCAGGCTAGCACAAATTCACCCCGAACACCCGGCACGCCGGCGTTGTCTGATTTTTGGCCTGAACCACCCCGCGGCAGCCACGGTGCGAACGCGAATGGCGGGTTGACCGCGGGCGGGTCCGCCAGTAATCGAACGCATGCGTTCGATTCTCGCGTTGGAAGACGGCAGCACGTTTGTGGGCACGGCGTTCGGAGCGGCCGGCACCCGCACCGGCGAGGCCTGCTTCAACACCTCGATGACCGGTTACCAGGAGGTCCTGACGGACCCCTCTTACCGCGGCCAGATTGTGGCCATGACCTACCCCCTGATCGGCAACTACGGGGTCAATGCCGCCGACGGCGAGAGCGCCAACCCCCATGTGCGCGGGTTCGTGGTCGGGGAACTGAGCCCGTTGCCGAGCAACTGGCGCAGCGAAGGCACCCTGTCCGACTACCTCGTGCAGCACGACATCCCCGGTATCGAGGGCGTCGACACCCGCCGGCTGACCAAGCTGCTGCGCACCGCCGGGGCCATGCGCGCCTGCCTGACCACCGAGCACAGCGCCGACGAGGCGGTCGACCTGGCCCGCCAGAGTCCGTCGATGGAGGGCATGGACTACGTGCGCGAGGTGTCGACCACCGAGGCGTTCACCTGGGATCCCGACGGCCGCGAGAGCGAGCCCTGGAACGTGCCGAACCATTCGCTGGCATCTTCCGGCGGTTCTTCGTTGCCACCGGTGAAATACCGCGTGGTGGCGTTTGATTTCGGCATCAAGCGCAACATCCTGAGGCGGTTGCGCCAGCATGGATTCCAGGTCCAGGTGATGCCGGCCAGCACCACCGCCGCCGAAGTGCTGGCGCTCGATCCAGACGGAATCTTCCTGTCGAACGGCCCTGGTGACCCGGCCGCGCTGGACTACATCCACAAGGAACTGCGCGAGCTGGTCGGGCAGCGACCGACCTTCGCCATCTGCCTGGGTCACCAGCTGGTCGGCCACGCCTTCGGCGCCCGCACCTTCAAGCTCAAGTTCGGCCACCGAGGCGGCAACCAGCCGGTTCAGGACCTGCGCTCGAAGCAGGTCGCCATCACCTCGCAGAATCACGGGTTTGCCATCGACGCCGACAGCCTGCCGGATTGCCTGGAGGTGACCCACGTGAATCTGAACGACGGCACCGTCGAGGGCCTGCGCCACCGCGAGCTGCCGGTGTTCTCGGTCCAATACCACCCCGAAGCCGCGCCCGGCCCCAGTGACGCCGCCTATTTTTTCCGCGAATTTGCGAATCTGATTGATCAATCCCGCGCCGCCCGCTAGAACGGGCATCACTCGTTATGCCAACGCTTGCCCTGACCACCACGGACGGAACTGAAATCCGCTTTGAACTGACCGACGAAGTGCACACCCTCGGTCGGCTGGGGGAAAACGACCTGCACGTTCCCGACGCCTCGGTTTCAAGCCGCCACGCCGAGCTGCACCGCCAGGCCGACGGCAATTACGAGCTGGTCGACCTGCAGTCGACCAACGGCACCAAGATCAACGGCGAGGCCACTGAGCGGGCCGTGCTGGTCGGCGGCGAGAGCATCCTTTTCGGTCAGGTTCAGGCCGCCTACACCGGCGAAGGGGGTGGAGGCTCGTCAGGTGACGACTCCGGTCCAGCCAGTTCCGATTACAGCTCCAGCCCGGCGGCGGCGATGCCGGAGGCCACTGTCCAAGCCGAAATCACCACCTCCAGCGCCCGTCCGCAGGACTTCGACTCGTCCTCGCCATTCGGCCCCAAACGGGGCAAGAAGGATGGGTTTGGCAGCCTTGCCATGACCATCGGCATCGTGTCGCTGGTGGCTTGCGTCGGCGCCGCGTTGCTGGTCCTGCAGATGTCGATCTGACGCCAGCCGCCCGCAGTGGCTGGGCGGCGGGCAGCCATCCGGGCGATCACCCGCCGGCAACGCCAGCCCGGCCCCGGACCCGCCGGGCTGAACTCCGGCTTTTCAACTTGCCGGACCGCCGGTTTGGCGCTACAGCGCCGACTGCCCGGATGCCAACCCACCCGGGTCGCCAGCATCCGGGATCGCACCGGATCGAAATTCCAGCCTGACCCGGCACAATTGCCGCACCGGCACCGGGACCGGGACCCGAGGGTCGCGCCACGCTTGATCATCACCTTGACCGCCCAGTCGGCCGTCGCGATTCCCGTCACCGCACATCC
>SKLO01000616.1 GCA_007123195.1 Verrucomicrobiales bacterium
CCGTTGGCCTCGCGCTCGCGGAGGACCTGTTCCATGGCGCCGCTGCCGACGTTCTTGATGGCGGCCAGGCCGTAGCGGATCTGCGGCAGCGACCGGCCGCTGGCGGGATCGGTTTCCGGGGCGAACGGCAGCAGGCTGCGGTTGAGGTCGGGCGGCAGGATGTCGATGCCCATGCGCCGGCACTCGGCGACGAAGAAGGCGATCTTGTCGGTGTTGTTGACCTCGTTGCTGAGCACCGAGGCCATGAACTCGACCGGGTGGTTGGCTTTCAGAAACGCGGTGTGGTAGGACACCAGGCCGTAGGCCGCGGAGTGCGACTTGTTGAAGCCGTAGCCGGCGAATTTCTCCAGCAAGTCGAAGATCTCGTTGGCCTTTTTCTCCGGGATGTTGTTCACCCGGGCGGCGCCTTCGACGAACATCGCACGCTGCGTGGCCATTTCCTCGGCCTTCTTCTTGCCCATCGCGCGGCGCAGCAGGTCGGCCTCGCCCAGACTGTAGCCGGCCAGCAGGTTGGCGGCCTTCTGGACCTGCTCCTGATAGATCAGAATGCCGTAGGTTTCCTGGCTGACCTCCTCCAGCAGCGGGTGCAGGTATTTGACCTTCTCCTTGCCCTTCTTGCGGTCGATGTAACTGGGGATCAGGTCCATCGGGCCGGGCCGGTAAAGCGCCAGCAGCGCGATGATGTCCTCGATGCGCTCGGGACCGAGCTGGCGGCAGTAGGCGGTCATGCCGCCGGACTCGAGCTGGAACACCGCGGTGGTCTCGCCGCGCTGCAGCAGCTCGAAGGTCGAGGGGTCGTCGAAGCCGTCGGCCTCCAGTTGGAACTCCGGCGTGTGCCGGCGGATGAGATCGACCGCGCCCTGGATGACGGTGAGCGTCTTGAGGCCGAGGAAGTCCATCTTCAGCATGCCCAGCTCGGTCAGCGGCCCCATGGCATACTGGGTCACGACCTCGCCCTCGTTGCCCCGGGTGAGGGCGACGTGCTCGTCGAGATCGATGTCGCTGATGACCACCCCGGCGGCGTGGATGCCGGTGTTGCGGGTGAGGCCCTCGAGGAAGGTGGCGTATTCCCACAGCTGGGCGGTGTTGGGCTCGTTCTTGATCGCGGCGTCAAGCTCGGGATTGACCGAGCGCGCCTTGGACAGCGTCATCTTCAGCTCGGTGGGGATCATCTTGGCGATCCGGTCGCCGTCGCCGTAGCTCCAGCCCATGACCCTGCCGACGTCGCGCACGACGCTCTTGGCGCCAAGGGTGCCGAAGGTGATGATGTGGGACACGGCGCGCTCGCCGTATTTCGTGCGCACGTAGTCGATCACCTCGCCCCGGCGGGTCTGGCAGAAATCGACGTCGACGTCCGGCGGGCTGACGCGTTCGGGATTGAGGAAGCGCTCGAAGATGAGGCCGAAACGCAGCGGGCACAGGTCGGTGATGCGCAGGGCATAGGCGACCAGCGAGCCGGCGGCGGAGCCGCGGCCGGGTCCGACCGGGATGTTCTGTTCCCGGGCCCAGCGGATGAAGTCCCAGACGATCAGGAAGTAGGACAGGAAGCCCATTTTCTCCATGATGGAGATTTCGTATTCCAGTCGCTCGTTGAGGGCCTGGTCGACGGCCACCCGCTGCTCGCCATAGCGCTCGATCAGGCCCTGGCGGCAGAGCTGGCGGAAATAGGCCGGCAGCGGTGAGCCGTCCGGGGTCTCGAACTGCGGGTATTTGGCAATGCTGGCGGCGTCCAGCTCGATCTCGATGTCGACCCTCTCGGCGATGTCGAGCGTGGCGTCGCAGGCCTCCGGCATCTCCTTGAACAGCGCGCGCATTTCCTCGGCGGTCTTGAAGTAGACCTCCGGCGAGTAGCGCATGCGATTCTCGTCGTAGAGGTTGGCGTTGGTGCCGATGCAGATCATCACGTCGTGCGCCTCGTGATGGCTGCGGTTGAGGAAGTGCACGTCGTTGGCGGCCACGGTGCGGAGGTCGTAGTGGCGGCTGAACTCCAGCAGCTGGCGGGTGCTCTTGCGCTGGGCCTCGAGGCCGTGGTCGTGCAGCTCGAGGAACAGGCGCTCGCGGCCGAAGATGTCGAGGAAGCTCTCGAGGCTGGCGCGGGCGCCGTCGAGGTCGTCGTTGAGGATGAACTCGTTGACCTCGCCGCTGATGCAGCCGGACAGGCAGATCAGGTCCTCCGACCATTTGGCGAGGTGTTCCTTGTCGATCCGCGGCTTGTAATACTTGCCGTCCAGGTGGGCCTTGCTGACCAGTTTGGTCAGGTTGGCGAAGCCGCGCGCGCTGGTGGCCAGCAGGGTCAGGTGGGTGGAGCGCTTGCGGCCGGGGATGTCGCGCCGCTCGGTCATCGAGCCGGGCGCCAGATAGACCTCGCAGCCGATGATCGGTTTCACCCCGGCCTTCCTGGCCTCCTGGTAGAAGTCGATGGCGCCGAACAAGTTGCCGTGGTCGGTCATGGCCACGGCCGGCATTTCGAAGCGGGTTGCCTTTTCCATCAGGTCCGGGATCCTCACGGCGCCGTCGAGCAGCGAGTATTCGGTGTGCAGGTGGAGGTGGACAAAGGAGTCGGCGGCCATGAACCATTCAACTTAGGGCGCCTTGCGCGGCTGGCAAGGGCGCCGTGGGCGCAGACCGGCCGGTAGTCCCGTCCGCTTCCGACCCACCGGCAGCGCGCCCCGTCCGGGTGCCGGCCAAGCGGCATCGTGCCGTGCGCGCCCCAGGGGCTGCGGCATCGCACGTCGCGCAACGCGCCTCCGGATGCCTGATGCGGCCGGGCTGAAGCCGGGGGGCCCGGTCGGTGGGTGGACAATTTTTGACACAGGTGTGCGAAGAATTGTCCGGTGGACGGGCAGCATCGAGCGGCTGATCAGTGATCCGCCGGGTGGGGGGTGCGTCGGCGGCGGTGCGTGCCCGTGGATTCAGGGCGATGGCTCGGTCATTCCCAGTTCGCGGATCAGGAAGGCGAGCTTGTCGGTGGCTTCCTCGATGATCTTCCGGGTTGGTTTGCCGGCGCCGTGGCCGGCGCTGGTCTCGATGCGGATCAGCACCGGGTTGTCGCCGCGGTGGGCATGCTGCAGGGCGGCGGCGAACTTGAAGCTGTGGGCCGGCACGACCCGGTCGTCGTGGTCGCCGGTGGTGATGAGGGTCGACGGGTAACGGGTGCCGGGGCGCAGGTTGTGCAGCGGCGAGTAGGCGCGCAGCACCCGGAAGTCGGCCTCGTTGCCGGGGTCGCCGAACTCGACCATCCAGGCCCAGCCGATGGTGAATTTGTGGTAGCGCAGCATGTCGAACACGCCGACCGCCGGCAGGGCGGCGGCGAACAGGTCGGGCCGCTGGATCATGCAGGCGCCCACCAGCAGGCCGCCGTTGCTGCCTCCGCCGATGGCGAGGCGGGACGGGTTGGTGTGGCCGCTGTCGATGAGCCATTCGGCGGCGGCGATGAAGTCGTCGAACACGTTTTGCTTGTTGGCGAGGCGGCCGGCATGGTGCCAGGCCTCGCCGTATTCGCCGCCGCCGCGCAGGCAGACGCTGGCGAAGATGCCGCCGCGTTCGATCCATGCGGAGGTGAAGGTCGAGTAGGCGGGTGTCATGCTGATGCGGAACCCGCCGTAGCCATAAAGGTAGACCGGGGTGTCGCCGTCGGGCTCAAGGTCGCGTCGGTGGGTCAGGAACATGGGCACGCGGGTGCCGTCGGCGGATTCAACGAACACCTGCCGGGTGTGGTAGGCGTCGAAGTCGAAGTCCACCCGGGGCCGGCGAAACACCCGGCTCTCGCCGCTGGCGAGGTCGTAGTGGAAGCTGGTGCCTGGGTCGGTGGGCGAGGTGAAGAAGTAGAAGGTCTCGCGGTCGTGGCGGTCGCCGCCGAAGCCCATCGCGGTGCCGGCGCCGGGCAGGTCGACCGAGCCCTGCAACCGGCCGTCGAGCGTGAACACGCCGATGTCCGAGCAGGCGTCGCGCAGCCAGCTGGCGAACAGCAGGTCACCGACCCGGGACACCCCGCGCAGGGTGGCGTCGGATTCGGCGATGATCTCGCGCCATTGGTCGCGCTGCGGCCGGGTGAGGTCGATTTCGATGACGCGGCCGAGCGGCGCGTCGAGGTCGGTGTGAAACCACAACCGCGGGCCGTCGTTGTCGACCAACGAGTAGGAGGCGTCGAACTCGTTGAGCAATTCGACGACGGGCGAGCCGGGTTGTTCGAGGTCGCGGTAGAAGATGCCGTTGCGGGGGTCGGTGCCGCGGCTGGCGCGGATGATCAGATAGCGGCCGTCGTCGGTGACGGAGGCGTTGAGGCCCCAGTCCTTCTGGTCGGGTCGCTCGTAGATCAGCTCGTCCTCCTCCTGCGGTGTGCCGATGCGGTGGAAGTGGATCTTGGGGAAGTGGTTGGCGTCGGTGTATTCGGCGCCGGGCTCGGGCTGGTCGTAGCGCGAGTAGTAGAAGCCGCTGTGATCGGGCGCCCAGGAGGCGCCGGAGAACTTGATCCAGCGCAGGTGGTCGTCGAGGTCGCGACCGCTGTCGATGTCGCGCACGCGCCACTCCTGCCAGTCGGAGCCGGCGCGGGAGAGGCCGTAGGCAAGCAGGCGGCCGTCGTCGGAGACGCTGGTGCCGGCGAGGGCGGTGGTGCCGTCCTCGCTGAGGAGGTTGGGATCGAGCAGGACCCGCGGCGCGGCATCGAGCGACTCGCTGACATGGAGCACTGCCTGGTTCTGGAGGCCGTCGTTGCGGGTGAAGAAGTAGCGGCCGCCGCGTTGGTAGGGCAGTCCGTAGCGCTCAAAATCCCACAGTTGGGTGAGCCGCTCCCGCAGCGCGTCGCGCTCGGGGATGTCCGCAAGGTAGGCCTCGGTGACGCGGTTTTGGGCCTCGATCCAGCGGCGGGTGTCGTCGCTGGTGGGGTCCTCAAGCCAGCGGTAGGGGTCCTCGACGGCTTCGCCGTGGAAGGTGTCGACCACCGCGTCGCGGCGGGTTTCCGGGTAACTGGTGGTCGGGGCGGAATCGTGGGCCGGCGCGGAACCGGGCAGAGATGTGGACATGGAAATGAGGACGGGCAGGATGAGCAGGGTGCCGGTCTTGACGCAATGCCGGGCCGGAAAGCAGCGGATCGCCGAAGTTGAATGTTGGTTAGCCCGGAAGGTCATGAACGATGGACGTCATTCGTCGTTCGTCCGACCCTCTGCAGGCCGTTCACGAGCCAGCCCAGAAAGGTGGTCTGACGCCAGCGGGACGGCATGCCGAAGTCGGTCGGCGACTCCGGTTCAGGTGGCTCTGGTGCCGGGCCGTTGGCCTGCCGGTAGCGGCGGGATTCAAATCCCAACTGCTGGATGACCATGTCCAGCTGGTCGTCGGTGAGTTCGTCCATGTTGGCAAACTCGACCGTCACCCCGGACCACATGCGGAACACCCGCCGCAGGCGTGCGAAGTAGACGCGGTGTTTTTCGTTGAACAGGCGGTGCCGGATCCGCTCGAACTCACGGTCAAACCGATCCAGAAACTCTCGTCCATCGGCGCTCTTGGGACAGGCTTCGGCGCGGAGTTCCTCCAGCCAGTGGAAGAATCTGATTTCCGTCTGCCGCATGTCTTCGGCCCGAATCCGGCGGGCGAGCACGGAGTGCGCGATCGCCTTCTCGCGACGCAGCAGGGCGCGCGCTTGCTGGTGGCCGTAGCGGGGGAAGGATCCCAGCGGGGCGTTGGTGGGGCGGCTCATGGGATTTTCCCATGTGGGGGCGGACGGTTTCAATCCGTGGCCGTCCTGGTGGTGGTGGGCGGCCTGGCGTCGCTTGGGAAACCATCGGGTGGCCCGAGGTGTGGGCGCGCCCGGGCCGGTCACATTGAGATCGAGTCGAGCTTGTTCAGCAGGGCGGCCTTGGACTGCACGCCGGTGACGGTGTCCTTGACCTCGCCGTCCTTGATGAACAACAACATCGGGATGCCGCGCACGTTGTAGCGGGCGGCCAGGTTCTGGTTGTGGTCGACGTTGACCTTCACCACCTTGGCGCTGTCACCCTTTTCGGCGGCGATTTCGTCGAGCACCGGTCCCAGCATGCGGCACGGGCCGCACCATTCGGCCCAGAAATCGACGATCACGGGCACTTCGGAGTCGAGCACCACGGATTGGAACTCGGTTTCGTTGACGTTGAGGACGGCTTCGCTGGCCATGGCAGGATGATGGATGGGTGTGGTGAAGTGACGATCATCCCCGGGACCGTGGCGGGCCTCGCGTTGCGGGGATGGATGGATTTAGTTGACCATGAAACGCTGGCACGGGTGGGGGCGGATTCAAGCCGTAAAACCGTGCCCGCCGCGGCTTTGGCGGCGTGTCAGGCCGGGTCGTGGCCGCCGGTCGGCTCGCCGGGGTCGCCCTTGGCCGCCTGCCAGGCCGCCTCCATGGTGTCGAGGCCGGCCCCGGCCAGGGTGGTGCCGGCCGCCTGCAGGCGGCGTTCCATGGCGGCAAACCGGCGTTCGAACTTGCGGTTGGCGGCGGTCAACAGGGATTCGGCGTCGTGCCCCAGCAAACGGGTCACGTTGACCACCGAGAACAACAGGTCGCCGAGTTCGGCGGCCAGGGCGTCGGCGGCGTCGGTTGGCGATGGCTCCCCGGTGGCGGCGTCGGCTTGCCAGGTGGTGTCGGCCAGGGCCTGCTCCACCTCCGCCAGTTCCTCGCGCACCTTGTCCAGGGCGTCGGTGACGGAGGGGAACTCGAAGCCCACCTTGGCGGCGCGTTTCTGCAGTTTGTGGGCGCGGATCAGGGCGGGCAGACCGTGGCTGACCCCGGCCAGGTGCGGGCGCCCGGGGTCCGGCGCCTCGGGTCCGTCGGCGCCGTGGGCCTTCTCCCCGCGCTTGATGTCATCCCACTGGCGCAGCACCGATTCGCTGTCGCCGGCAGCGGCGGTGCCGAACACATGCGGGTGGCGCCGGATCATCTTTTCCACCACCGTGGCGGCGATGTCCTCGAGGGTGAACGCCCCGCTGCCCGCGCCAATTTCGCCGTGCATGACCACGTGCAGCAGCAGGTCGCCGAGTTCCTCGCACATGTGGCCGACGTGGCCGGACTCGATCGCCTCGGCGGTTTCGTAGGCCTCCTCCAGCAGCAGCGGGGCCAGGCTGGCGTGGGTCTGTTCCCGGTCCCAGGGGCAGCCGCCGGGCGCGCGCAGCAGGTGGACGATCCGGCGCAGGCGCTCGAGCGGCGGCAGCGAGGCCGGTGGCGGTTCGACCCGCGGCCGGGCCGGTTCGGCGGCGGCGGTGCTGGAGGTGTCGGAACTCATCGGCCTACGATGCCGTGAGCAGCCGCGATCGCCACAGGAAATCCGGGTCGCAAAATGGGCCAATAGATTGCAATTCCAACTTGACGGGGTGGACGGACCGTGGTTTATACCCGGCCCACTCGATTCCAACCGCATTTAGGAACCACGATCATGGCCAGGACCTGCAAAATCACCGGAGCACGCCCACGCACGGGTCACCGCATTCACCGCAGCGGTTTGGCCAAGAAGAAGGGCGGCATTGGCCGTCACGTGACCAAGCGTGTCAAGCGCACCCACTACCCGAACCTGCAGGTCAAGCGGGTCTGGGTTCCCGAGCTGGGGCGTTTCGTCAAGGTCAAGGTCAGCGCGCGCGGCTTGAAGACGATCGACAAGAACGGCGCCTACACGACGCTGAAAAAAGCGGGCTTGATCTGATCGGAGCCGTCCGGAGCTGATGGCCGCTGGCCCCGGATGTTGTACCGGGCGTCTTTTTCTCCTCGTCGAGCGGCCATTTTCAGCCGAGGCCCAGCAGGTGCGGGCGCGGCTGCGGCCAGTCGTCCAGCCGGAATGTGGCGTCCCAGCCGGGTGCGCCGGTTCGGGTTCCCACCGGAGCGGGCGACCACAATGGTGCCACGGTGCGCACCGTGGCCATCGCCGGTTCGGGGTGGTTTTGGGGACCGGAATGGGTCGTCCAGCCCCACAACGGCAGCTGCGGCCACGCCTTGAGTCCCGTCATCGGCGGTTCCGCGCGCCCGCTGGCCAGCGGCGGTTCCGAGCCGTTGGTCATGGCGGTCCAGGCGCCCAGGCCGGGCAGCACCGCGCCGGGCGGCAGCGGGGCGGGATCGATGATCCACGCCGGCGGCAGCACCTCGGCCAGGGCGGCCAGATGTTTGGCGCGCAGTTGGTGGACCCAGAACTCCCGCAGCGGGCGCAATCGCAGCAGGGCATGCCAGGTCGGATGATCGGCCTGCCAGGGGCCGGTTTCCGCTGGGTCGCGGGCCGGTCCGGCGTCGGCCCCGGCCTCGGTGACCCATTGCCAGCCGGCCAGCAGGATCCTGAGTTCGGCGGTCGAGCCGGTGGCGTGCTCCCGGTCGCCGTTCAAAACCGGGGTGGCGAGCTGGCTGAACCGCAGCTGCAGGCGTTCCATCCGGGGCGATTCGGCCGGCCCGGGCGCGTTTTGAAACCACGGCGCCAGACCTGCAGGCAGGCGCTCCGGGCGCCGTGCCATCGCCAGCAGATGGCGCGCGCCACGGCGCCAGCGCAGCAACCGGTAGGCCATCGACTCAAGTTCTCGCACCAGGGCGGGACATCGGTCGAGCAACTCATCCCGGTCGGCGGTGTCGCCGGGCGCCAGCGCGGTCCAGGCCCGTTGCCAGCGGCGGGCAAAGGGACGGGCGACCAGGTCAAGGCGGTTGGGAATCGGCATGGCGGCGGTTGGAATAAAGACCGGTAACGAAACCGCCGATGGGGGCGGGTGCAACGGCCGACCGTCGGCCATCCGGATCGCCCGGCCGATTCGCGAGGCATTGTGGATGCAGGCGTTTGTTATTTCCATCCGGTCCGGTCCGTAATACAAGGGAGCATGCCACGTCTGACCACCGTCGCTTTGATCCTGACCCTGGCAAGCGGGGTGGGGGGCGTCGGCTTGTGCCCGGTTGCCGGGCCCGGAGCGGGTTCGTGGCCCGGGCTCGCCACGGCTGGCGCCCAGGGCGCTCAGAGCGCTCTGGAAGAGAATGGTCCCCGGGCGGAAACCGCTGGTGACGGGGCGGGCGCGGTCGCTGGCGGCTGGAGCGACAGCGACACGGCGCTGGTGCGCAGCGCGTTTCAGATGTTCGAGGCGGATCCGTCCTACGGCCGCGTGACCGATTTGTTGTGGGAGGTGTATGCCAAGCACGACCAGGTCGATTTGCTGCTTGAATCGTTGGCAGCGCAGGTGGGTGCGAATCCGCTGGCGGGTCTGTTGAAGGGGCATGTGCTGCGGCGTCACGGCGATCTGGCGGCGGCGGCCGATGCCTACGACCGGTTCCTTCAGGCCAAACCCGATCATGTCCATGGAACCCGCGCACGCGCCCAGTTGGCGGCGCAAACCGGCGACCCCGATCTTGCCGTGGCGCTTTTCTCCCGGTTGCGCGAAGTCGTGGCCGGCTCGCCGGACGAGCTGGTGGAGGTGTTGCTGGAACTGGCGGACGCCCACGATCGTGCGGGCGACCGGGAGCAGGCGCGCGAGCGCTGGCTGGAGGCGGTCGATCTGCGGCCCGGCGACCATGGGTTGCGCGAGCGGGTGGGGCGGGAACTGGCCCGCAGCGGCGATCTGGAGGCGGCGGCCGTGCAGTTCCGGTTGCTGGCCGAGCAGGGCGACGCCGAGTTGCGGGCCAACGCGCTGACCGAGCTGGCGCGGTATTTGGAACTGGACGCCGACGCGGCCGACGCGGCGGAGGTGATGTGGCAGGTGCTGGAGATGACCCACCACGCGCATCCCCGGCATGTGGCGATGCTGCGCCGGCTGGTGCGGTTGCACGAGCGCGAGGGCACGCTCGACGGGTTGCAGGCGGACCTCGAGCGCCGGGCCGCGGACGGTGGCGGCGGCGAGGCGGCGTTGTTGAACCTGACAAGGTTCCACCAGTTCACGGTGCAGCCCGGGTCGCGGCTTGAGAGCCTCAGGCGTCTGGTCGACCGCTTTCCCGGCATCGATTATGAGCTGGAGCTGATCGACGTGCTGCTGGAGCAGGACCAGCGGACCGAGGCGGCGGAGCGGTTGGACGCCCTGCTGGCAGAGGGGCCGGCACCGGGGCTTGAGCTGGTGCTGATGCGGGCGCGGCTGGAAATCCTCGAGGGCGAACGCGACACCGCCGCGGAGCGGTTGTCGGCGTGGCTGGGGTCGGCCTCCCGCGAGCGCCGCGCCGAGGGCGAGGGCCGGCTGCTGGCGTTCGCGCGGGAGTTCCGGCTGCGACCGGTGGTCGAGCAGATCCTCGACCACCGGGCCGGACGCGACCGCGACAACCGGGAGGCGGTGTTCGAGCTGGCCGGTTGGTGGATCCAGCAGGGGGCCGGGGAGCGCGCCGGGGAGCTGTTGGAGGAGTGGATCGAGGGCGCCCGCGCACGCACGCCGGAGGAGCTGGACCAGCGGTTGCGGGACGGGGTTGGCTTTGCCCTTGGGCAACAACAACTCGCGCTGGCGGAGGAATTGGCCGGGCGCCGCCTCGAGGGCGGGCACGACCCGGCCGGGGCCATGACCGAGTTGGCGGAGGTGCTGGCGCGGCAGGAGCGGCTGGACGAGGCGGCCGAGATGTTTCACCAGGCAATCGCCCATGTCGACGACCTCGAGCGGGTGGCCGACATCGACGAGCGGCTGCACTCGCTGCTGCTGACCCAGCTCGAAGGGCCGTTTTCCCGGCGCGGATTCTCAGAACCGCAGCCGCGCCAGCGGCCCGACCCGCGGACCTCGTTCACCCTGCCCGCGCTGCCCGGTCAGGATCCCGACGAGGATTCCGATGATCCTGACAATGTCATCACACGGGAGGCGGAGCGGGCGGCACTTGCGGCCGACGAGGAGGGGTCGGTCAAGAATCTATACCGCGCCGCCTGGTGGGCGCTGAAGGTCAATGACCACGGTGCGGCGCTGGGGTATTTGCGGCAGCGCATGTTCGACCAGGACGGCCGGCGGCAGACAGCGGAGCTGCCGTTCGAGCGCATGCTGCTGGAGGTGGCGCGGGCGGATCAGGAGAACCCCCTGCTGGTGCGCCGCCAGCTGGCGCTGCTGCGCGAGCTGGATCCGGCCAACGAGGCCTATTACCTGCGGGGCGAAGCCGAGCACGACCTGGCGCTCGGTGTGGCCGGCGCGGCGGAGCGGTTGGAACGGTGGATTGAAACCGACAGCAACCCTTTGCCGCTGCTGGAAATGCTGACCCTGCATTTTGAAGAGAACAGCATGCGCGACCGGGTGGTGCCGCTCTGGGAGCGGACCTATCGGCGCGCGGACAGGGCCGGGCGCGGGCGGTTGATCGACCGCTACGCGCGGGTGCTGCAGGACCACGGCCGGGCCGGCGAGGCGCTGCGCACGCAGACCGAACTGATTGTCAGCGAGAGCAACCCGGCGCGCCGCCGCGAACTGTTCGACCAGCAGATGCGGCTGATCGAGGGCGCCATGTTCGCCAGCGGCAACGACGCGCACGCGCCGTTGCTCGAGACCCTGACATCCACCTATCGCGAGGCGGCGCGGAGGCAGCCGCTGGAACCGTTCTTCGACGAGGCACTGGCGGTGATCCTGCGCGCGGCGGGCGACGCCCGGGGCGCGTTCCAGAGCATGCAGCGCGCGTATTACAAGAGCGACGGCGACCCGGCCAGGCAGGGGCCGCTGCGCGACGCGGCGCTGGCGGTGGGCGACCTGGAGGCGGCGGTCTACTTTCAGCGCCAGCTGGTGGCCGACAGCGCGGCCAACGACATCCAGCAGTGGCAGGAGTTGGTGGCGTTGCTCGAGCGGCAGTTGCGGTTCGACGAGGCCGATCAGGTGCGCCAGCGGATGGAAAGCCGGTTCGCCAACAATGCCGCCACC
>SKLO01000096.1 GCA_007123195.1 Verrucomicrobiales bacterium
CGAGACCTTCAAGACCGCCCCCGGCATGCCGCACCAGTCGCCCGCCGTGCGCATCCAGGTGCGCGGGCTCGACCAGTTCCAGCTCGACAACAAGCCAATGGGCTTTGCCGCCGACGCCTCGACCTACATCGAGCGCGAGCAATGGGGCGGCGGCTGGGGCAGCTTCAACGCCCACAGCCCGCTGTTGCTGCAGTTCATCAGCCACGGCAGCCCGGTGGGAGGCGTCAACAGCCCAAAAGGCGTCGATGTCGGCACCCAGTTCCAGCGCGTCGGGGTGGTGTCGGCCGAGGTTGAACTCGGCCCCGTCACCGGCGACCGCGACGCCCAGACCATGAGCTTCCGCGGTGGCGAGATCGACGTTGTGATCCGCAGCCACGAGCGCTCCGGCCGCAGCGAGGTCTACCAGACCCTGACCATGAACTGGCCGGACGCCGAGTGGCCGCGGCCGCGGGGCGACAGCGCCCAACCCAACAGCAACCTAGACCTCCAGCAGCGCATCGTCCAAGCCGCCGACCCGGGCGGCGCGCCCACCGGCCTGGTGCCCCAACCCTTGCGCGACCACATCTGGAAACTCAACGGTGCCGGCCGTGACGCCCGCCGGGTTCTCATCCAGTTCGGCGACGTCGTGCGCTCGGTCGAGGTCAGTCCCCAGGGTCCCAGCGGCGGCGACTACCGCATCATCGCCGGCCTCACCTCGGTCGGTCCGGAGTTTTTCCATCCCCACCCGCGTTACTTTGACACCGACTTCGCCAGCCGCGACGCCCACAGCCTGCGCGACGACAAATTCTCCGCCCTCGGCATGCCGGGCTGGCGCACCAGCGGGCTCACCCCGCCGAATGAAATCGCCACCAACGAAACCAACCGTCCCAGCAACATCTCTCACGCCGGGCGGCTGGTGGCCGACGCCGGCTACGGCCTGTTCGCCGCGCCCTCGGCTGCCCACGGCATGACCGCTGCGTTGATGGCCAACGGTCGCCCCGGCGACTGGGAGACAGGCCTCAGCATCCTGCCTGACGGACCGTTCGTGCGCCGCCTGTTCGAATCCAGTTCGCGTCGCAACAACGACGGCTTCATCCGCAACGACTCGAGCTACTACCTCTACGGCTACTACTACGCCGACACCATCGGGCTCGACTTCGCCCCCAACCGCCAGATCGCCTCCGCGGTGTCCTTTGGCGCCCTGCCCAGCGGCATGCACGCCGGCGCCCCCTGGCAGACCCTGCTGTTCTCACCCAACCCCGCCGCGCTGCGTGCCGGCGACGCCCTGACCGGCAGCGTGCACAAGGGACTCGAATTCCCGCGCGACCACCTCTGGCTCGACCTGTTCTGGATGCCGGCCTCCGAGCCGTGGGCGGTCAGCGAGACCTTCTCCACCGCCGGCAAGGTCAACCTCAACTACGACATCATGCCCTGGCGCTACATCAAGCGCCGCAGCCCCGTGCAGGGCGTGCTCAGGACCGTGCGCATGACCGCCATCCCGCCCGAGGCCGCCGGACCGCAGAATGGCGTGCCCGGTTACAAGGACACCACCGCCAGCTCGTGGGAGTTCCGCTATGCCATCGACGGCAGCGCCGACCGCGGCACCCTGCGCGGGTTTGAACAAAGGTTCGACGAGGGCGACATCTTCCGTTCCGCGTCCGAGATCTGCGAGATCTTCCTGGTGCCGCAACGGCTCCCGAGCGGCGACCTGCCGCCCAACACCAGTTACCCGCAGGTCGCTGACCCGGCCCCCGCCTACGACGACATGCCCGGCTGGTGGGAGAACTTCAGTCTCACCGGCGACAACCTGCGCGAGATGCCCTACAACCACATCTACCCGCGCCTGACCACCAAATCGAACAGCTACACCGTTCACTACCGCGTGCAGTCGCTGCGCAAGGCGCGCGGCAGCGCCCATGACGAATGGGTCGAGGGCCGCGACCGCGTCACCGCCGAACAACGCGGCGCCAGCCTGGTCGAGCGCTTCATCGACCCCGACAATCCGAACCTGCCCGACCCCGCCGCGGACGGCATCGGTGCCGCCACGCCCTCGCTGGAGGACTTCGCCTCCTACCGCATCCTCATGACCCGCCAGCTGCGGTGACCGCGCGTGCGTCCGCAAGGGTGGTGGGTCCAACTGTTGCCAGGTCTGCAGGCGATGGTGAGCCGCGTTCGCCGGACCGGCGCGGAGATTGGCGGAGAAGCGCCCAAGGAGAAACGGCAACTTGTCCGCCGAAGCCTTGCCGAAGGAGGATCCCTGCCGTTCAGCGCGTTACCAGGGGCGCGGTGGTCCATTGCCGCCGCGACCCTTCGCGGCAAGGATGCCGCGGCTCCTTGGGTTGCCAACGCCTCGGGCTACCCCGCGGAAAAACATGCCAGAAAAACATGCCAGAAAAACATGCCAGGCATACAGTTGAGATTGCTGCCGGATCTGGCAGGATTCCCGGCTGAGAACACGAGGTAAGTCCATGAAAGCGAACGATAAGAAAAAGGTCAGCCCGGTGGAGGCGGCCGGACTGCCGATGACGGCCTATCGGGCAGGGTTCCGCATCAGCGCAGTGATTTCCGGGGTGGCGCGGGGCAGCGAGGGCATTCCTGGGAGCAGCGGGCTGCCGGGACATTGACAACCGGGGCCGGGTCGGGGCGAACCTGGCGGTTAAACCTGGCTGTTTGGGGAAGGGCGCGAGCAACGCGATAGAAAACATGCCAGGCATTAATAATTGATCCTGACGGCGCGGTTCACTGCGGTGAACGGGAGGTTGACGCTGCCGGTCCCGCGGGCTATCTGCCGCGATGGAGAATGTTGTCATCATCGGCACCGGCTGCGCCGGGTTCACGGCCGCCATCTACACCGCCCGCGCCAGTCTCAACCCGCTCATCCTCGCCGGCACCCAGCCCGGCGGCCAGCTGACCACCACCACCGAGGTCGAGAACTTCCCCGGATTTCCCGAGGGCATCATGGGTCCCGACCTGATGATGAACCTGCAGAAGCAGGCCGAGCGCTTCGGCAGCCGGATCGAATACAAGACCGTGACCTCGGTGAGCCGGGACGGGGATTCGAAGATCTTCACCATCCACAGCGACGACGGATCGGCCATCGAGACGCGCTCGGTGATCGTTGCCACCGGCGCCAGCCCGCGTCACCTCGGCCTGCCGGGCGAGGAAAAACTCGTCGGCCACGGCCTCACCAGCTGCGCCACCTGCGACGGCGCATTC
>SKLO01000206.1 GCA_007123195.1 Verrucomicrobiales bacterium
CAAGATACCACGCCGCGCCGCCACTGCCATTCTCCGCGAAGGCGGTCAAAGGCCAGAGGCTCCCCGTGACGGCCGTCAGGACGAGGGCCGCGATATGCATATGCCGTGGATTCATGGCTACTTGAGCTTGCGGATTCGCTCGCTGGGGCTGATCACGTCGGTCAGCCGAATACCGAACTTCTCGTTGACCACCACGACCTCGCCATGGGCGATCAGCGTGCCGTTCACCAGGACATCCAGCGGCTCTCCGGCCAGACGGTCCAGTTCCACCACCGAGCCCTGATTCAGCTGCAGCAGGTTGCGAATCGGGATGCGGGTGCGGCCGATCTCCATGGAGATGGTCACCGGAACATCCAGCACCATCTCCAGGTTCATCTCTTCGCCGTCGCCCTGCACCACGCCCGACAGCTGTTCCGGCTGGAGCGTCTCCGCGCCCGGGTCGGGCTTGTGCTTGCGCTCCTTCTTCTCGGCCTTTGGCGCCTCCTGTTCGGGTTCGCCCGCGCCGCCGCCCTGCGCCTCGTTGAGCAGTGCATCCGGATCGGCGGCCTCTTCGCTGTCGTCGTCCTTCTGTTCGGCCAGGGCGGCCGCCCATTCGTCGGCCAGGGCCTGGTCGTCGGAACCGCCTTCCGCCTCCGCGGTTTCGGTAGCGGCCTCCTCTTCCGGGCCGGGGGTGTCCTGTTTGGGATCGTCGGTGTCTGCCATGCTGCGGCCCTCTATCGTTTGATAATGCGTTCCGAAACCTGGATCGCATTCAGCCCATTGGATACGCCGAACTTCCCGCGGAACATCGGGATGTCTTCGACTTGCAGGGAAATCTTGTCGGGGAGGTCGACCGGGATGATGTCGCCGGGCTGGATGTCCAGCAGCTCGCGCACGGTGACGTCGGTCTCCGCGAGGATGGAGCTGATCTCGACCTCGGCGGTCTGGATCTCCTCCTGCAGCGCATGCATCCAGCGCTGGTCCACGTCGGAGCGATCCGACTGGATGCCGGTATCCAGCTGCTCGCGGATCGGCTCGATCATCGAGTACGGCAGGGTGACGTGCAGGTTGCCGCCGCCCCCGTCCAGTTCGATGTGGAACTCGCTGATCACAACGATCTCGGTGGGGGAGACGATGTTCGCGAACTGCGGGTTGACCTCCGAATTCAGGAACTCGAACTGCAGTTCCATCACCGGCTGCCAGGCCTTCTGCATGTCCTCGAAGGCACCCTCCAGCACCCCGTGCACCACCTTCATCTCCATCGGCGTGAAGTCACGCCCCTCGATGCGGGTGTAGTAGCGCCCGTCGCCCCCGAAGAAGTTGTCCACCAGGATGAACACCAGCTTGGGGTCGAACACGAACAGCCCGGTGCCATGCAACGGATGCGCCCGCACCAGGTTCAGGCTGGTGGGCACGAACAGCGAGTGCATGTACTCGGAGAATTTGGTGATGCGGGTGCCGACCACCGAGATCTCGGCGGAGCGGCGCAGCACGTTGAACAACCGGACGCGGAGATGGCGCGCGAAGCGCTCGTTGATCATCTCCAGCGTGGGCATCCGCCCGCGGACGATCCGGTCCTGCGTGGCGAAATTGAAGTCCCGCGCCTGGCCGTCACTCGGATACGGGTCTTCGGTCTCGACGTCGCCCTCGTCCACGCCATGCAGGAGGGCATCGATCTCGTCCTGGCTGAGGATATCCGTCTGTGCCATGACGGGGCTCCTACTGCATCACCAGTTCGTTGAACAGCACGGCCTCGACCGCGTCCGGCGCCTCGCGCGAGGACAGGATCTTGCGGATCGCCTCTTTCAGCTCCTGCGCCAGTTCCGCCTTGCCCCCACGCGTGTTCAGCTCCTCGTAGCGCTGTTCCGCCAGGATGCCCAGGATGTCGTTACGGATCGCCGGCATGTGCCGCTCGAAGGCCTCGTCGACCGCCGCGTCATGGGTCACCAGGCTCAGTTCCACCCGCAGGTAGCGGATGCGACCCGGCGCCTCGATGTTCACCGTCATCGGCTCCAGACTGGTGTAGAAGCGTTCGGGCGGGCCGGCCTCGACCTCTTCGGTCGCGTCGTCCCCGGCCACCAGGAAGAACCAAGCGGCGCCGGCACCGCCTGCCAGCAGCAGCACCGCGATCAGCATCAGGACAATCAGCTTGCCCTTGCCACCCTTCTTCGGGGTTGCGCCTTCTTCTTCCTCAAGATTGACTTCCTTCTCCGCCATGTCGCACCCGCTGTCCGGTAAACCGAGGATTTGCTCTCGGTCCAGAACATAGCAAGGCGGATGCCAGAGTTCGATTTAGCTCTATAAAACCGATACTTAGAGAGGAATGAAGCGAGGATCCGAGCGTTACTCGGGAAAATCCATGGCGGAGAACGTCAAGAATCGGCCGCCCGGGGCCAGGGAAAGACGGAATCTTGGCGGCAAGACGGCAGCACGTGCCTCAACACGGAGAAGCGCCGCCGGGGGGGTGGCAGCGATGCCCCGTTTCGCCGGCCGCCTGCAAGCCACGGCCCACCGCCTGTCCGCCCGAGCCGGGTCAGGCAAACAGGTCCAGGCGCCGATTCAGCATCGAGAGGGTGCTGCCCTCGTTCTCGCCTTCGTCGGTCTCGCTGGCCTCGCTATCCGCCGGGGCGCTGCCGTGGGCATCCTGCTCGGCCTGTTCCTCGGCCGCCTGGTCGGAGACGGTCGCATCCTCGAGCATCAGGCCGCTCTCCGCCAGGCTGTCACGCAGACGCGGCATGGCCGCTTCGAGGACTTCCCGGGTCACCGGGTTGGCACTGATGAACTGAATACTGGTGCGATCGCCCTCCACCAGCACGCGGACATCCAGGCTGCCCAGCTGTGGCGGGTGCAACTTGAGTTCGGTGCGTCCACCCTGGGCCTGGGCCAGCATCCGCACCTGGTCCGCCAATTCGCGCGCCCCGTTGGGCTGTTGCAGCAACCGGGTAAGATCCAGCCTGGGCATGGCCCGGGCCGCCTCCCCGGCCTCGGCCTGCCCCCCACCGGCGACCGGGAGGACACCGGCAAGGGGGTCCGTGCGCCCGCGGCGCGACTCATCCCCGCCCTGCGTCATCCACTGGGCAAGGATCTCCAGCACGTTGTCGCGCGCAAGCCCGCCCTGGCTGCCCAGGACATCGGGCTTGAGCGCGGCCACCCCGTCACGCCCCCCGGAGGCCTGGCTCGCCTCCACGAACAGTCGCATAACCGC
>SKLO01000657.1 GCA_007123195.1 Verrucomicrobiales bacterium
ACTGGTGACGGCCCAGAGTGCAGGCAGACATTCCTGTCTGCCGATGCCAATGACAAGACCAAGGCCAAGCCACCAGCCACCGCCACCCGCCACCCGCCACCCGCCACCAGCCCAAGGAACCCGCACGAACCTCCCAGAGCCCGGGGCGGGAAACGCCGTCGGGGGGTGCTGCGGGCGTGGCGATGAGGGTCGGCTGCCCTGTCGGTCCCGGCCGCCCGAATCCGCTTGCATCGGCGCGGGCGGCGACCATCGTCACCCGTGTTTTTCAGTCGTTTTATTTGGGGATCAATGGGCCGTCGCGCCGGGTCCCGATCCGCCTTGACCACAGCCTTCAGCCTGGCGTTGCTGCTCGCCCTCTCGCCCGGGCCGGTCGCGGCCGTTCTCGCAGGCGCCCCACAACTGACCACCGAGGCGCAGGTGTTCGAGAGCTGCCGGCTGGTCGACGCGCCGTGGGCCGACGGCGACAGCTTCCCGGTCCGCCTGCCCGATGGCCGCGAAATCACCCTGCGGTTGTATGAGGTCGACTGCCCCGAGGACAAGGTCAGCGGCGACGCCGATGCCCGGCGCGTGCGCCAGCAACGACAGCACTTCGGCTTGGAAACCAATCAGCAGGTGCTGGATTACGGGATCGCCGCCACCGACCGCGCGCGCGAGCTGCTGCGGCAACCATTCACCGTGCGCACCCATTTTGCCGACGGCCGCGGCGACCCTCGGTTCCCTCGCTACTATGCCTGGGTGGAGACCGCCGAGGGACGGGACCTCGGCGAGACGCTGGTCCGCGAGGGGCTGGCGCGCGCCCACGGGGTGTATCGTGCGCGTCCCGACGGCATGCACCATGAGGAGGCGCGCGACCGGGTCGCCGCGCTGGAACTGGCCGCCGCCGCGCGCGGCCGGGGCGCCTGGGCAAAGACCGATTGGGACCGGCTGCCGGAGGATCGGCAGGAGGCGCGCAGGGAACAGGTCGAGATCGACGAACTGACGGCCGGCAACGGCCTGCGCCCCGGCGAGACGATCGACATCAACTCGGCGTCGAGGGATGACCTGATGCGGCTGCCGGGAATCGGCGAGGTGCGGGCGCTGGCGATCATCGGGGCCAGGCCTTTCAGCGAGGTCGACGACCTGACCCGGGTGCACGGCATCGGTGCGGCGACACTGGAAAAGCTGCGCGAGTGGCTCAGGGTCGGTCCCGCGGAGTGAGGCGTGCCGTCACTCGGTGAATCACTCAAGATCGCCAAGTGGTTCGTCGTCAGGATGCAGTTCGTTGTCTCAGCGCAAGGCCTCACCGTCAATGAACTCGATCGTCTGCAGCCGGATCTGACTTGCCACCAGCCTGACGTGGACCCCGCCGGCAGGTTGGTCGAACTGCACGGTCCCCATGGCTTCGCTCCAGTGGTCTTGCCGGGCCACCGTTTGCCAGCCGGCAATGGCACCCAGGTCCGGCGATTTTATCCTGTAGGGATCCGGATCCATGCCGCGGAGCGGGGGGCGTTGGGACAGGTCTGACCAAACACGCGTGACCCAGTGACGTTCGGAGCACGCCACGCTGGAACACCGATGCCATGCAAACGGCATCCGGTTTCCAGCGGAGTGGTCTTCGGAATTGAACGCGATCATCACGCCTGTGGGCACGCTGACGAATTCCAGGCGTGAATTCCGTAGCGACAGGTGCCATTTTCCCTCCTCAGTGACCGCAATGTCGAACGCCAACGAAATCGAGCGGAGTTCCGGGTTGAGCGCTCCCCACATCAGACCGATGAGCGGGTCGTCCAACCTGCGACCCACCATGCCAGGCAAGTGCCCGATCAGCTTCTCGTTGACGGCCAGTCTCGGATCACGTTGCTCGCCTTGTGGCACCGCCACAAGATTGGCCGGCGGATTCGCGCCGCCCGCAGATTGACCGAACCTCGGATCTCTCTGGCTCCGCGCGCGCCATTCCGGATGCATCAACGCGCTCCCATGAAGCTCAAGCACCACCAGACGCTGGCTGTCCTCGGAAAACTGCATCCTGACGGAATGGAAATGCCGGCTGTCCTCGCGGTCCGCGTCCAGACGCAAGGCAATCACTTTGCCGTCGACAGCCCGCACGGTTTGGACGTCTGCTTCGAGGAGGGCGAGCACCATCCCGGCGGAGACCATGGAGGGATCCGGGCCAAGCAGCGCAAACTGGCGATAAACGCCGAGATGCGGCCATTCGGCGGCGATGGCGGAAGGATTCCTGAGGATCAGCGAACTGCAGTGCGCGAAATGGGCAATCCCCCCGGCGTCGCTCCTGTATGGCATCAGCTCCAGCTGGATCTCCACATCGTCCTGTTTGCGCCCGTAGTTGACGTAGCCGCGCGACATAAGCCGATCCAGGTCCGGCGGTGATTGGCTGTTCGACGCGCGCTGGGGAACGCGAAACAAGAACTCCTGTGGCACGAAGCCGTGGGTGGAGAAGAAGGCCCGCGCCTCTTCGGAGCCGGCCAGGCGACCGATCACGGCGTGCAGCGCCGGGCCGGCGTCCGCAGCGCCGGGCGATGCATCCCCTGGTGCCGCAGCCCCGGTGGCGATCAGCCACGGGGCGGCCATCGGCAGGACGAACAAGAACAGCGGGGTGAAAGCGAACATTGTCGGGTTGGGATGAGCCGCCGCAAGCAGGACCAGGATGTGCTCACGCCTCACGCTCAGGATAGTCCGCCGTCTCCCAAGCGTCCAGCGCCATCGCTGGGCAGCGGAAATTTGGCCGATTACCAGCCAGCCGGGGTTCAACACCGAACCAACCACCTTGCATCATCTGTTTGTCTGTAGCAGAAAGGCAGGATGGCAAAGGAATGGGGGCAAAGGAATGGGAGCGCTTGAGGATCCGATTGACGGTTGAGGATTGATTGGCGAGTGACGATGGTTGATTGCTGATTTTGAAGTGACCTCCGGGCTGGTGCCTTGGCTCTGTCCTGGCTTTGCATCGGCGGGGCACATCGGCGCAGTCACAGCCATGCCATTGAATCCACCCGGCCAAGAGCCCGAGAGGTGTCCCTCGACCCATTCAACATTCAACATTCAACATTCAACTCTGCTCCCGTCCCCCTTCCGACCATTCCTTTGCCCCCATTCCTTTGCCATTCAAAACGACGCGCCTGTGGACTCACGTGCGCCCGGAGGGGCGGACGGAGAACCAGCCGGCGATGGCTGCTCCACGCGACCG
>SKLO01000612.1 GCA_007123195.1 Verrucomicrobiales bacterium
CCCGCCTACGTCGAGACCAACCACGGCCGCGTGATGATGGTCGACGGCGTCAAGGGCCGCTACGTCCGCCTTTACAGCAACGGCAACACCAACGACCCGCTGAACCACTACGTCGAGGTCATGGTCTACGGGCGCCCGGTCGAGGGCTGACCGACACGGGGCCGCGCCCTCTTCGGCGCGATCCCGACCTTCACTCCACCAGGGCCGCGGTGATGATCGTCCTTCCCGGGACGGCGTCGCCGCGGCCCTCTTTTTTGCCTTTCTTGGAAGGCATGACAAAAGAGGGGCGTTTTGCCCGCCGCGGACATCCGCCAGCGAACCCGATCCCGATCATGAAAACACCCCGATTCCATCCGAAACGCCCGCTGGGCCGGGCCGCCGCTGCGGCGCTGCTGCTCGGCATCGCGTCCTGCGACAGCGGCTCCGGCGACCGATCCGCCACCGATGCCGCCGCGGTCGAAGGCGACGATTGGGTCACGGTCGATCTCTCCGAGATCTACCCCATCCCCCAGTTCATCGGCACGCCCGAACCAACCGATGTGGCCAACCTTGAGACCACACCGCTGGAGCCGACCTATGAGCTGCGGTTGCCACCGGGCGCCGCCGACAACGTGGCACTCGGCAAGCCGGTCAGTTCTTCGGACCCTTACCCCATCATCGGTGAACTGGACCTGGTGACCGACAGCGACACCCACGCCTCCGGCGACACGGCCGTGGAGTTGGGTCCCGACCTGCAGTGGGTGCAGATCGACCTCGGGCAACCGCATGAGATCCACGTCATCCACATGTGGCACCACCATTTGAGCCCGAGGGTTTACCTGGATGTCATCGTGCAGATCTCAGACCAGGAGGAGTTCGAGAACGAGGACGGCACCACTGCCGATCACGTGGTCACCGTGTGGAACGCCGACAGTGACGGCAGCTCCGGCCTCGGCCTGCAGGCCGGCACCGACCCGGCCTACGTGCAAACCAACCACGGCAGGCTGGTGAGGGCCAACGGGGTCGCCGGCCGCTACGTGCGCCTCTACAGCAACGGCAACAGCGGTGACCCGCTCAACCACTACACCGAGGTGATGGTCTACGGCAAACCGGTGGCCGGCGAATAATCTCCCGGCCAGTGCCTGCTGCCCGCGCCGGATGGTGCGCGCCGGTTTGATCCGCAATTACGCGTCGGCGAACAGGTGGCGGTTGTTCCAGAAGTAACGCACACCCGAGGCCAGCGTCAGCGCGGCCATGATCACGATCAACAGCGTGCCCATGATGTCCGGCGACAGCGGGCGCCACTCGAACACCGGCGCCAGCCAGCCGAGCAGCCACTCGCTGGTGGCCAGCATGGTCAGGTAGTAGGACGCGGCGACGATCTGCCAGATGGTCTTGTGCTTGCCCAGCGCCTCGGCCGCCAGCACCTGGCCCTGGCTGCCCGCCACCAACCGCATGCCGGTGACAATGAACTCCCGCGCCAACACCGCCACCACCACCCACGCCGGAATCCAGCCGTCCGCACACAGCAACACGAACACCGCTGCCATCAGCACCTTGTCCGCCAGCGGATCCATCAGCTTGCCGAAATTGGTGATCAGGTTGAGCTTGCGCGCCAGCATGCCGTCCCAGTAGTCGGTGAGCGACGCCACGATGAAGATCAACAGGCCCACGGTCCACTTCTCCGGCAGGGGTGTCGACAGGACCACCACCAGCAGCGCTGTCAGGATCAATCGCAGGACCGTGAGTTTGTTGGGAAGGTTCAAGGCACGGCGAGCATAGCCCGCGGCACTGCCCCTGCCAAGCCCGCATCCTTCCGCCGATGGCCTCCGCCACTTCATGTGCAGGCTGGGAGGCGCCCCGGCGGGGGCCGCAGCCTCGTCGGTGACGGAATTGACGCAGGGCCAGCGGCTTGGCTCTTGAATCCTCCGCCATCGACTGCCAGCGTGTGAACCGCCACGGCGTCCCGCTGCGGCCGCAACCACCATCCACTCCGGGGCCAAGCCGGTCCCGCCCACCGCATCCGTGAAATCCCATCGCCTCAATCGCCTGTTCCACCCCGACTCCGGTCGCTGCCTCAACGTTGCCGTCGACCACGGTTTTTTTGACACCCCCGGGTTCCTTCACGGGATCGAGGACATGCGCCGGGCGGTGGCCGCTCTGGTGGAGGCCGGTCCCGATGCCATCCAGCTAACCACCGGCATGGCCGGGCATCTGCAGAACGTGCGCGGCAGGTTCAAGCCCTCGCTGGTGCTGCGGGTGGACGTGGCCAACATCTACGGCAAACAACTTCCCGACACCCGCTTCAGCAGCATGCTGGAGGACGCCACCCTGCAGGCCGTGCGGCTGGACGCCGTCTGCATGTGCGTCAACTTGTTCCAGATCCCGGGCGCTCCGGACGTCACCGCCCAGTGCATCGACAACATCCTGCGGCTGAAAACCGAGTCCGACCACTACGGCATGCCGATGATGGTCGAGCCGCTGGTATTCCAGCCCAACGCCGAGGCCGGCGGCTACATGGTCGATGGTGATCCCGAGAAGATCATCCACCTGGTCCGGCAGGCGGTGGAACTGGGCGCGGACCTGATCAAGGCCGACCCGACCAGCCGCACCGAGGACTACCACCGGGTGGTCGAAGCCGCCTCCGGCACGCCGGTGCTGGTGCGCGGCGGCGGCCGCGTGTCGGACCGCGAAATCCTCCAACGCACCGCCGGCCTGCTGGCCCAGGGGGTGCACGGCATTGTCTACGGCCGCAACGTCATCCAACACCCGGCCCCGGTGGCAATGACCCGCGCGCTGATGGCCATGCTGCACGAGGATTCCGACGTCGATGAGGCCATGCTTCACCTCGCCTGACGGTTGCTTCCATCCCGCTCGCCCGCCTGCAACGGCCTCGATTCCCACCCCTGCGCTTTCACCTTGTCCATGTCTCAATCTGTATCCGTCGGCATCATCGGCGGCGGCCTCATGGGCCGCGAAGTCGCCAGCGCTTTTGCCCGCTGGTGCGCGCTCACTGACCAGCCGGTCGAACCGCGCCTGGTCGCGGTGGCCGACCCCAACCCCAATGCCCTGGACTGGTTCCGTCGCCTGCCTGGTGTGCGGCTGCTGACCGCCGACCACCGCGAGTTGCTTGCCGATCCCGAAGTCGAGGTGGTCTACGCCGCGGTGCCACACCACCTGCACGAGTCGATCTACCTCGA